>NZ_JAPZSO010000138.1:0-15617 GCF_027531715.1 Microcystis sp. LE19-8.1F
ATGTAATCGGTTATAAACTACTCCGACGGCATTATTGGCCATTTGAGGGAGGTTTTTCCTCTCACTTTCCCCTAATAATCCTCCTAAATATTGTCTGAAGCCGTTTTTTTGCGCTTCGTTTTTGAAGCAATTGTCAAACCGTCCACACCATCGGTCAAAGCAGGGGGGCATCGCTAGGGGTTGTCTCTTTCATCGCCGATTTCTCAACGTTAAGTGCTTATTCTGTAACGATTATACTCGATTAAACCTTTGTTGAGCGTTTAAGTCCCATTATACCCTCAGTTATCTTTTGTTATCGTTTGAGTCCCGTTAGCGGTAGCGTAACATGAGCCGGACACCTATTCTTAGTTGTGCTTCGCTGTTCTGTGCTCGCCTTTGTTTCATCCCTTCGGTAAAACCGACGATCTTCACCCGACATTTGAGATAAAATTTTGTTACGAGCATTCCACGAGCAATTTTTGCTCAAGATACAATCGAAATAGCCGGGCTGCCATTGGGCTAAAAGTTAAGCAAATTTAAGAGATAGCCATTTCAGAAAAAAATGTGTGATCGATAATGTTGATCTTCCCCAGATAAGAAGCGAGTGAAGATTAATTGTTGAACCGAGCATCAGAAGCTATCTCTACAGGAGGAAATGTTAGAAAGTTATCCCAGAAGGGGAACCATCACTATTGACTTATCTATTTCCTATTGCTTGTCTTCATTTAGTCATCTAACAGCAAGGGATGTAATCTCATTCAGGGGAAAAAGTCGCTATGAACCACCAAATAGAAACCCCTATCCGCTCACCTTCTCAAGCTCGATTCCGTTCACGGGAAGAACGCATCCAGATCGGTAAATCCCTGCGGGAGCGATTGCCGCGTTCTAGCCACGCTATCTGGCAACCCCCCGCAGCCGGTCGGGAGCCGATCGAGATCATCGAAGCATCAAATCGGGGGCGATTACAGGAATTGATTCCCATCCGCTACGGGCGTATGTTGCGGAGTCCCTTTACCTTCCTGCGCGGTTCCGCTGCTTTGATGGCCTACGATCTGGCCACCACTCCCAAAACCGACGTTATCGTGCAGGCCTGCGGAGATTGCCACCTCTTGAACTTCGGATTTTTTGCCACCCCCGAACGCAATTTAGTCTTCGATATTAACGATTTCGACGAAACCCTGCCCGCACCTTGGGAATGGGATCTCAAGCGTCTGGTGGTCAGCTTTGTCATCGCTGGCAGGGATAGCGATCTATCCGATCGAGAATCGAAGGCGGCGGCGATCGATTGCGCTCGTTCCTATCGGGAACACCTGCGGGAATATTCTCGCCTCAGTCCGTTAGAGGTGTGGTACACGCGCATAGGAGTGGAACAGGTGCTCGAGATGGCCCCCGACGAAAAGACGCGGAAGATACGGGAACAGATGATGACAAAGGCCCGCGAGCGCATCATCGAACATCTCTACCCCAAGATCGTCACCCAAAGCGGGGGACGCAATCGCTTTGTCGATCAGCCGCCCATTCTCTACCATGTCAACGAACCGGATTGGGAGACTCTCGTGCGTGAGGGTCTGGAAGACTATCGCCAATCCCTGCCGGAGGAACGCCGGGTCCTGTTCGATCGCTACCAGTTAGAGGACTTTGCCCTGAAAGTGGTGGGCATTGGTAGTGTCGGCACCAGATGTTATATCGCCCTATTGTTCTCGGAAGATAACCATCCCCTCATCCTACAAGTTAAGGAGGCTTGCCCTTCGGTTCTGGAACCCTATACCGCCAAGAGCCAGTATGAAAATCAGGGACAACGGGTGGTTACAGGCCAGAGATTGATGCAATCCTCTAGCGACATATTTTTAGGCTGGACCCAGGGAAGACGGGGCAATAACTTCTATTTACGGCAACTGCGGGATATGAAGTTTTCCCTACCCATTGAGGGAGTATCGGCCGTCCAACTGCAACGCTACGCCGAGTTCTGTGGCTGGACCTTGGCCCGCGCCCACGCCAAATCTGGAGATGCGGCCACCATTAGCGGTTATTTGGGGAAAGGAGATCAGTTCGATCTAGCGATGGGAGAATTTGCGAGCGCTTATGCGGAGCAGACAGAACGAGATCACGCCGCTTTGGTGGAAGCGGTCAAAACAGGACGGGTCGAGGCTTTGGTAGAAGAAGATTTATAGCATTAAGCTATCAGCCTGTTATTTCTCGACCTTACAATGGGCGCAAGCGTTGCGCCCCTACATTGCACCTGGTGTGATTGGTGGGGAAGTTCAGCCTGAACTTCCCCATACATATCTACTACAATAGCCGAACACCCTTATCCATCAATGGATACACCCATTAACTTTTCTTAATGTACCCATGTTTATTGTAATATTTTTTTATTGACAGGGATGGAGCATATTTGCTAGGCCAGAATGATAGCCATATATATAGAAAAAGTTCCGGCTCTTCGTTACTCTTTATGCTAAATTAACATACAAAATGCCAAGATAACATACATTTCAATTTTATCTAAAATGTTTTGGGAGCCTTAAATGGGATAAGCTAAAACCTCACTTAGAAACAGCCCAAGAGCGCACTTCTCCTAAGGTTACTGGAGTGCGATCGCTGACATCAATAGTAAAGCGAAAAACTCGTTTAGCGCGCAGACCATTTTCGGGATCAAAGAATTTTAATTTCACATCCCAGCATTCACTTCCGTAGCGACAGAAGGGGCTTTTTTCTACTTCAATACTGTGTAGTTCCATTCCCATCGCTACTGCTTGGGAGAAGGTTTGTACGGCTTGAAAAGCGTTAGTAGCCGCAAAATTTAAAGCGCGATCGCGGGCGATTTGTCCGACATTGCGTAAGTCATAATAAATGCGATTTAAGAAACTGGTCAGAGAACGACGCATCCTCGCTTCATCGGCGATTTCATGTTCTGCGCTAACAGTTTCTAGCGCTGATTCAATGAGAGTATTAACTTTCCAGCCATACATTCCCCGGGGACTATTAACCTTGATGACGGGAACAATTTGACCAGAAAAAAGTCTCACGGTTTCCTCGGTCAGCATACCAGGTATACTCACCCTTTCCACATAATCTTCGTCAGCTTCTGGCAATATTTGACCCGCTAACATATATTGCATGACTTGATAAATCTCGGCGGCAAAAGCTCCCACGGGTTTAATTGCATAGATGGGAGTTAGTTCTAAATTGACTGTCCAAATTAAAGACTTAGTTTCTGATAGATTACTTTCTAAATAATCTACCATTTGCCGCGCATCGTAGGGATTGGATGGTAATTCAAGATTATCGATCGTGATGGTTGGCATTAACTGTTTAAAGGTGTCCCGACGCGCTTCTGTGCCGAAGTCATAACCTAAAGTTCCTAACACATAAACCAGGTTTGAACGTTGACTAGGAACGACACTATTAAAGACAATCTTGTTATTTGTTTGATTATTTTGTATTAATCCGTTTGAGGAAACATTTTCTGAAACATTGCTAGGAGCGATCGCCAGTTCTATTGTCGCTGCTGTTGGGGGGGTTATAGTTATTCCCTGAGTCGCCATCTCGGTTGTATTAGATGGGATAACCGAGGTTGTCACTGTCATCGGAATTACCGCCGATTCTATGATATTATTCGACGAATTGTTATCCGCTTCAACAGTTTGTAATTTCTCTCCCGTCAGCAGTTCATAAGCACCCGCAATATTGATTTTTCCTAATAAACAGCGTTCTGGTTCTGCTACTTCATTAGGATCGCAGGGGATGGCACTATTAATCAAGGCGGCTCTTACTGCTTCTGCATCAGGAGATAACCCCTGTTCTAATTGCAAACTCATCAATAAAGCGGCTGTTCCTGTCACAATGGGAGCCGCGCAGCTAGTCCCTTTTTTGCGGATGGGGTCATCGGTTCCGGGTTGAGCGCCTAAAATATTCTCTCCGGGAGCGAGAATCCCTTGAGTTGCATATTTACCACCAAAATTACTAAATTTAAATGGCTCGCCTGTATCTTTCATTGCTCCTACGGTCAGGACATTTTCTAACACCGCAGGAACGCACCAACACTCTCCTTGATCATTACCTCCTGGAGCAATCACCAGGATATTATTAGCTTGAGCTTGACGAATTGCTTTATCAATAAATTCGTGAGCTAATCCGCTTTGAGTTGGGTGACAAGCTGCACAATGGATAATATTAACTCCCTGTTCAATAGCGGTACTAATTGCCCTGGAAAGATTGAGAGGATTAATAAAATCTTCGTTGCTATAGGCGATGGGAATATTAATTACAGTAGCCTGAGGAGCAATCCCTTCTACGGGTGAATCTGGCTGGCCACAAATGGTGCTGATAATATGGTTAGCATGGAAGCGTAAATGCAAACTGTGGAGGATGTTTTCATCGGGGATTGCTTCTTTGAACAGATACTCTTTTTCTTCCTCACTTTTGCCACTTTTTTCTACATCTAAAAACGCTTGTAAGTGTTGCGGATCGATGGGAAATTCTTCCGACCAATAGGGATCAAGGCGGGTAATATTTGCTCCTTGGAAGCAGGCGCGGTCTAAGTCAATCGGTCCATCAAGAACGGCGATTTTGATGCGGGGATCGCCTTTTGTCTGGGAGCGAAGAGCGGTCATTCCGGGGATAGCATTGAGATCAGGCATAGTTTTTGCAGGTTTTCAAGAACAGTTATAGAATAAAAGCTAGATAACAATAAATAGGGGAATTAAAGATGAGTGCAATCACCCAAACGGGACAACCCTCAACCACAATTCAGGACCCTTCTGCAACGGTTTATTGCGCTTCCCCTTTACCCGATCACACCCAACTCCCCGATAAAGATGGAAGTTTTGTGAAAAACTATCAAGAGCCTCCCCAAGCAGACCTTTTAACGGATACTATTACACCCCTTTTGGAGCAATTACATCCTGACGGTAATTACTGTCTGGGTCGAGATTGTGGGATTTATTGGCGATTGCCAGAGTATCCAGAATCCCTAGAAAAGGGTGCTGTTGCTCCCGATTGGTTTTATGTTCCCCATGTCCCCACAACGATTGATGGTCAAGTTCGCCGTTCCTTTGTGATGTGGAAAGAAACCATTGAACCGGTTATTGCCTTAGAATTTGTCTCTGGCAATGGTGAAGAAGAACGGGATAAAACGCCTGTCAAGGGTAAATTTTGGATCTATGAGCGAGCGATTCAAATTCCTTTTTATGGAATTTATGAAGTTAACAAGGCCCAGATCGAGATGTACCAGTTAGTTAATGGTCGTTACCAAAAAATGACTCCTAATCAGCGCGGTCATTATCCCATTGTTCCTCTCAAGGTAGAGTTAGGAATTTGGCAGGGGGAATACCAAAATCAATCCTTTCCCTGGCTTCGCTGGTGGGATGGGGAAGGTAACTTGTTGTTAACTTCCCAGGAATCTACTCAACAGGAACGACAACGAGCCGAACAGGAACGACAACGAGCCGATCGCCTAGCGGAACAGTTGAGGGCCTTGGGGATAGAACCTGAAGATTAAGGGCAATACCTTGGATGTCGCTGTTGGGTTGTCCGAAGATGAGGCTGGCAATATGGGTTCCGTGGGTGGACATTTGCCAGGCGGTGGCTTGATGCTGGACGAGGGTGGGTAAACGGGTTAGAGCTGCCCCCTTGAAGCAGGGATGGTCGGTATCAACTACACCATCGAGAATGGCGACGGTTATTTCTGATGCGCCTTTGGTTTGTTTTTGTAGTTCTTTTAATCCTGGAATAGTTGGGAGGTTAGTCATTAGTAATTTTCTCAGCTAGTTGTAATAGTTTTGGCGAGGCTAATTGAATTAAAATGCTATATTTCACTATTAATTATCTCCTAGCTATTCCTAATTGCAAAACCTCTAAAACCTTGGCTAAGTCACCGGCTAGTAAAGCATCCCTATCTAACCATAATCCAGGGAAGATCTGGGAACAAATTATCCCTTCTGAGTTCGGTTCAAGTTTAATATATTCTTCATTTGTTAATCTAAACCAATCAAATTCTCCATCTTCGACTCGCCAGACTAGATATTCTTGCACTTGGTTACGGCGATAAACATTAAGTTTTTGATGTAAGTCAAGGGAGACGGTACTCGCTGCAATTTCGACGATTAACTCTGGCGCACCTTCGACATAACCATCCTCACTAATCGTTGATTGTCCACCATTTTTAATTCTTAATAGTGCATCGGGTTGAGGTTCATTGTCTGCATCAAGACGAACCGTACAATTATCACCTAATTGCAGATTCGGGGTGAAGGCTTGATACAAACCTAACCAGGTGATAATCTGAGCATGAGGTTCACCATGGTTCTTAATTCTTAGGGGAGAAGCCATAATATAAACAATTCCTTCAATCAGTTCTGCCTTTTTCAGCTTTGGCATAGCATTATATCTACGCTCAAATTCACGACGAGTAAGCTTGTCCCCATTTTCTAGGCGTGGAATGGTTAATTGAGGAGAAATTGTTGTAGTTGCTATCATCTAGGGGTTTCCTCCGGTCAAAAAAGGGGTAATTCTAAAGTAAATCCGGGTAAAACATCCTCCCCGGATAAGGTGGTTGGTAATGAGACGATTTCTACTTCCTGATTTTGGCGATAGATGGCTACCTGTTGACTAATGGGATCAATTAACCAACCTAGTCTTAAGCCACTGACGAGATATTCCTGCATTTTTGCTTGGAGTTGACTTAAAGAATCAGTGCGCGACCTTAATTCTATCACAAAATCAGGACAAATTCTCGCAAATTTTTCTTGTTCTTCTCGGGGTAAAGCTTCCCAGCGTTGATTAGCAATCCAAGCGACATCAGGGGAACGTTTACCACCCTTGGGTAAGGTAAATATAGTGGAAGAACTAAACACTTTACCCAGTTTTGTTTGACGATTCCAAATAACCAAATCGGCGTTTAAATCTGCTTCTCGATTTCCACTAATAGCACCAACAGGCGGCATAATGATTAATTCTCCTTCGGCATTTTCTTCAATTCGCCAATCGTCGTTATTATGGCAAAGTTGATAGAATTGCTCATCGCTTAAATTTACGGATTTTAAGTTTAAGGTAATGGGTTCGACGGTAATCATGGGGGTTAATTTGCCTAATTAAATACTTGAGAAACTTTTAAATTAAGTTGACCAAATATAGAAGATTTTACTAAGTCATCACTGCTAAAATTACCAATTTCTGCATAAGTATCTCCTTTTAATTCTAAGACTAAAATAGTTTGAGTTTGAGGATCAACTATCCAGTATTCAGGAATCCCACAAGCTTGATATTGGCTTCTTTTAGCGATGTAATCTCTCTCTCTTTGGATTTCCCCCGGACTAACCACTTCAATGACTAATAAGGGGGGTGACATGGAAAGAAGAATCGTATTTCTCTGGGAGAGTAATTGAATATGTTCTTCTCGAATAATGGTTAGGTCAGGATAACGGTTTTTCGGTTCACCTCTCACTTCTAATTCTAAACCATGTCCTCTGACTCTATCTGTTCCTAGCATCAAAGCAAAGACTAGAAAAAGACGATTAGCAATTTGAAAGTTAAGTCCTGATTCTGGTGGCATTTCTACCAATTCTCCGTTAAATAATTCATAAGATTCCTCTGAATTATCCTCATATTGTAGATATTCGGCAAAGGTTTGAAAGCGGGGTTTTGTGATTAACATAAAATTTACTCCGTTTTAAAGAATTTAAATATGCCCAGAAAACCTCGAAATCTTCAAGCTGGTTATTCCTACCACGTCACCACAGGCTGCAATAACCGAGAGTTCAAACTATCCAAGCGGGAATGCCTGGAGGTATTTCTTTATGCCATCAAGAAGGCTTTAGACAAACACCAGTTTCAGCTTTATGCTCTCTGTATCATGTCTAATCATCTCCATTATCTGATCGAACCTGCCCAACCAGAAGATTTACCCAAAATTATGCACTTTCTCAACTGGTACAAGGCGATGTGATCCCCCCGCCTTCGGCTTCCCCCCTTATCAAGGGGGGCTAGGGGGGATCGCACAGGACACTTTTGGGAAAAACGGTATTTTTGCGATGGCTTCCCTCCTTCCGATAAAGAAAGGGCATTAAATACCTTACGTTACATTCTTAACCGATGATGGCTTAACTCAATGGCATCCTGCTTTTCTTAAACTTGGTGACAGCCTAGAAGAATGCGCCAGAAAGTACAAGGGCTTTTGCCAGAAGTACAAGCCAAAGGAGAAGAACACCGCTATCCGATGCCACTGGGGAAGTAAGCTATTGGCACGGGTTCATCTCCCTGAACCTAAGTCTTCTAGCACTCGTGAGTCAAGGAAAAGGGGGACCGAGAAGAGAAACAACCTCTGCTTCCCTGCTCCCGGGGCTTTTTCACCGATGCCCGGTATCCGAAACTCCCGAATTAACTAGGATTGTGCGTCAATTCCAAGGGAGCAACCGTGCGCCTTGGCAAGGAGAAAAAGACTTTTGACCTGATTTGAGGTTCGTGCTAGAATCAAGGGGACTACTCCGCGTCGTCTCCCGCAAAAGGTATGCGCCGATTGACCCATTGCGGAGCGATCGCATTGCCATCACGAGAGACGGTAGCGTTATTTTCCCGTTGGACAGGAGCAGCGTTACGAGGGGTCAGTTTTTTGGTTTTCATGGGGTATATCCTCCAATGATGTTAATTAATTTAATCAAGCGGCCTTGACATCTTCTTGTCAATAGTTTTCCGTGAAGTTTTTGTGAAGTTTTTGTTAAGCTTAAGCTTAAATTTCCCCGAAGAAAACCCCCACCAGATGCTATTGGGGAACGGGGAAAAATGATACCCTTAGATGGATGCGATCGCTTTTTTAATTAACATCAAACATATAATCCCGAAAATGCGATTAAGATAAAATTAATAAACCTGATCATGAGTACCAATATCAATTAGAATAATTACCTCTTTTTGCTCCTTATCATTAGTTTCTGTTGTTTCCAAAGAAAATACAATTCTACAATCATAACCACAAGAACAAGCTTTTAATCCTAATAATTTTCCTTGTAATGAATGAGTAGCTAACTGAGGTGTAAAAATATCTTCTTGCATTAACTTTAATGTTTCAATAATTTTTTGTTCAAGTTGAGCATTACGCTTGACAAATTTACGAAATGATCGTTTAAACTTCTCTGTTGCAATAATCTCTTTCATTCATCTTCTGTTAATTTGGCTTTTAATTCATTAATAATATCTTCTAAGGGTTGAGGTTTTAATTCTCCTCTTTGAAAAGCCTCCCTTGCTTCTTTAGCATTTTGGGCTATTTCTTCTCGATAGGATTCTATTATTTGATTTTTGATGATTTCTATTAACATTTCTCTCTGTTCAATCGGTAGTTGATTAACTGTTATAAGAGCTTGTTCTAATGTCATCATAATTGATCCTCTCTTGATTTAATTTAAGTAATAAGTTTAACTGATTGGCATCTTGAAGATTAGAATAAGCAATCCGATTATTGATGCTTTCTAAATCTTCTTTAGCTGTTGAAGATATTAAAATAATGGTCATAATTTAATATCCACAATTCTGAAGATTGTTTGCTTTTAATCTGTTGATGACTTCTCTACCATCAAAACTTTCCCCACGTTTCAACTCTTGCACCCCAATCATGACTTCCCGTTTCAATTCTTCAAATCTTCCTCGGTAAATTCTGTCTCTTTCTGCCAATAAACGCAATCCCTCTTCAATAACGGCTAAATCATCTTGATATTTTCCTGTTTTAATTTGTTGAGCAATCAAATCTTCTATTTCTGGTGTCAGTTGGATAGTGTTCATCGCTTCTCCTAATTACCGTGCTATCATCCTGATCGAGTATTATAGCGCAGCCTTTTTAGCATCTTATAGTTTTAACAGATTTTGGACAGACTACCAGATAGACTGGTTCATCTATCCGAATCTAAGTCTTCTAACACTCGTGAGTCAAGGAAAAGGGGGACCGAGAAGAGCAAAAACCGCTGCTTCTCTGCTCTCCCTGGTCCAGTCATAGTAGGTTGATTCATGAATCAACCTACTATGAGAGCAAAAACCTGTACTCCCCTGCTACCCCCCCTGCTCCCCTATTCTACTTTTGTTATAGATGAAGAAAAAGCTTGATTGGCCTGAGCATAAGTTTTTAACGCCACAGACATTTGTTCTTGTGCAGTTTCTCCCTGGGATTGAAACCAAGCAAAAGTTTCTGCATCTATTTCGACTTTTACAGTAACAATATCTTCCGGTAGTCGCAATTGTGCTTTAACCCAAAAATCTTCTGATAGTGGAGGAATATCAGAAGTATCAATATCCTCATCTTTCATCCCATCAATTCTACTCCAATCTGTTTTTGAGATATTGCTCATAATGTTTTCCTTCGTAAGATAATGCTTTTCTTAAGGATATAATGCGAATTGTTTGAGCGTCAGGTTCAGTATAGACAATAACAACGACTCGTCCATCTAGTAAACCAATAGCCACAAAGCGAGT
The DNA here is from genome assembly GCF_027531715.1 of Microcystis sp. LE19-8.1F. Taxonomy (NCBI): domain Bacteria; kingdom Bacillati; phylum Cyanobacteriota; class Cyanophyceae; order Chroococcales; family Microcystaceae; genus Microcystis; species Microcystis sp. LE19-8.1F. The sequence continues at coordinate 10,438 of NZ_JAPZSO010000138.1, forward strand.
TTCTCCATAATTCTCTCGCTCATCCAATTCAACAACCATTGGTAAGTTAAAGATACGATAAGCGTCGGCGAAGTCAAATCCATGTTTAATAAGGTTGCTTTGATTTTTGCGTTCATCCCATTCAAATTTCATATATTAATCGTAGCCAAATTGGAGCAGCGTTATGGAGGGTCAGTTTTTTGGTTTTCATCATGGTGTATCCTCCATAATTTTACTAAGTCAAGTTGTACCAGTTCTTTTTTCCCGAGTCAAGAGTTTTTCGGTGAAGTTTTGTTAGGTTTTTGTTAAGTTTAGATCAGCTTAAATTTCCCGAAGAAACCCCCAGCCGATGCTACTGGGGAGCAGGGAAGAATGACACCCTTAGATTGATGCGATCGCTTGCTTAATCAACATCAAACATAGCATCTAAATCTCTATATCCACTGACTACTCTTGCGATTTCAATTCCGGTTTCAAGAGGGAAATAAAAGATCAGATAATCTTCTACTGAAAAACTTCGTAATCTAGGGATTAACTCATCGCGCCTACGTCCCAGATTGGGGAATTTAGCTAATTTTTTACAAGCCTGTTGGATTTTTTCTTTTAAAATTCTAGCAGCTTGCGGATTTTTCCCAGCCAAGTAACTATTAATTTGCTTTAAATCCAATCTAGCTGAGGGTGAGAAAATAATCTTTGACATTATTTCTGACTCATCGGGAAACCCTTAGCCTCTATTTGTTGTAAATCCTCTTCTAATTCTGAAAAAACCTCTTCGGCATTAATTCCTTCCTGTCGTCTTAATTCCTCAACGCCAATCATAACTTCCCGTTTCAATTCTTCAAATCTTCCTCGGTAAATTCTGTCTCTTTCTGCCAATAAACGCAATCCCTCTTCAATAACGGCTAAATCATCTTGATATTTTCCTGTTTTGATTTGTTGAGCAATCAAATCTTCTATTTCCGTTGTCAGTTGGATAGTGTTCATCGCTTCTCCTAATTACCGTGCTATCATCCTGATGGAGTATTATAGCGCAGCCTTTTTAGCATCTTATAGTTTTAACAGATTATACAAGACTTGTCACACCCCCCAGCAAATTACCTGATCGATCAAATCTTGACTGATGCCAAAAAAAATCAGAGAATTAAAACAAATGCTCAAAAAAGCTGGATTTATTGATTTTCCGGGAAAAGGCAGTCACAACCATTGGTTACACCCTCTATATGCAGGGAAAATCACTCTCTCGGGAAAAGACGGAGCGGATGCTAAACGTTACCAAGAATCAAGAAGTCAAAAATGCCATTGAAGAGGTCAGGAGAAAAGAAGATGAAAAAACTTAAATATAGAATAGTGATTCAGTGGTCTGATGAAGACAATTGTTATCTAGTTGGCTTACCCGACTTTCCAGGTCAAAAATGGCGAACTCATGGTAATACTTATGCTGAAGCTGTGAAAAATGCTGAAGAAGTCCTAGTATCTCTGATGCAACTTTATCAGAAATTAGGGGAATCTTTACCTCATCCTGAAATAACTAGGGTTTGCGGCAAAAAGTTTGTTGGTGGGGTTAGGAGTCGGTCGTCAGGAGTCGGTCGTCAGCACCGTCCGCTCGACTGAGCGTTCGACAAAAGCTCACGCGGCTCGACTGAGCTCGCCGAACGTCCGAAGTCTCGCCGAACGTCCGAAGTCTCACGCCGAGGTCCAAACGGAGTCAGGAGTTTCAGGCTTTGTTGCCCTCTTTCTTTGTACGAGTTAATGTACTATTAAAAGGATAATGCAAGGTTTTTGAAGGTCACAATCCTATTTTCGCAGCATGAACATCGGATTTTAACAGGTCAAAAACCTGGCGTTGTCAGATCAGAATATGAAAGATGCAATGCAATCCTTGCTATCAAAGTAATTTCAGTTCCAAGCTGATTCGGATCATCTTTCAATTTGACAACGCCAAAAAAGCTTTATTTCACTCAATAACCCAGGAGTTATACATAAATGTTTATTTTTGACAATAAAACCGATATTTTAATTAATTCTCAGGAATTAACCTTTAAAAGTGAATATTTTTGTGACTTTTCTCGCTATTTTCAGAATCGAGAATTCGTCAACGGAGATGCTTTACAACTCAGTGGTGATCATTTTGAAGGGTATCTTTCAAGGATCATCATCGATGAAGTGATGTTAGAATTATCGCAACGTAATTGTTTAACGAATGTTGTGGGAGTAATCCATTCTAAAATGTGGGTTTTTGCGATTCCTGTTCATGTGAATTCTGTCTTCTTCCAAAATTTGTATCCATTAGAAAATAACTATCTTGGGATTATCCCCCCTAAATCAGAAATTTCCGTTTTTCAACATCCCTTTTCCAATCGTTTTCAGCTTTACGTTCATGATAATTATCTGCAACAATTGTGCCAAACTTTAGAGTTACCAGAAGCGAAAAAGTTTTTAAATTCTTCCGCTTCTTCTATTGTGATTTGCCCATCGGAAAAAATTCGTCATCTCCAACAATCTTGTCATCAACTTTATCAAATGCTATTTAATTTAGATCGTCAACAAATATCTGGGAAAAGAAAAGCATTAAGATTGAATTTTGTCAGTCAAAAATTAAAAGAAGAAATTGTCAAAGATTTTCTTTTGACTTTAGCAGTAACCAAAGATATTAAAACCGCTAAAAACACTATCAGACGCACCTCTATCCTCAAAAAAGCAGAAGAAATGATGAGAAAAAATCTGCGTTCTGATCTTACTATTCCAGTGATTTGTCAAGAATTAAAAGTAAGTCAACGCACCTTAGAATATATATTTAAAGACTTCTATCAAATGTCTCCTTACAATTATTTTAAATTGCTTCGTCTTAATGCTTTACATCAATCTCTTAACCAAAATAATCAGACAAAATTAGTTTATGAAATTGCCGAAGAATTAGGTTTTTTTCATCGAGGATATCTGGCCTCTGATTATAAAAAACTGTTTGGTTACTTCCCCTCTGAAACCTAAAAAAATAGTAGGGGTAGGAATTAGGATTATTGTTAGATTTATCTGACTTATTTTTTCTTTGAGGACTAAATTCCTAACTCCTCTTTCAATTGAGCGGCTCTCCCGCACTTGTTTGGTAGGGGCGTATAGTGTACGCCCTTTCTTCGATCCCATAACCTCAAGAGAGCCATTAATAATTAGCCCCATCGAGATTAATTTACTTAGGGCTTGCTGAATAAATCTAAAAACCTTGTTGGATGAGGCTTTTAGACTTTTTTGACCTCAAAAAGTGCCGACCATTGGAGGGATCGGGGGTAAAATTCAGGTACTTTTTCCCTGAAAATTAGGTAACTGACTACCTCAAAATCGGTAAAACCCTACACCCCACACCCCACACCCCACACCCTGCCCCCACCAACAAACTTTTTCAGCAGACCCTACTTAATTCCCACTAAAAAAGTTGTACCGATCGCCATAATTGCCAATCCGATTAACTTGCTAATTAGAGTTGCTTGCTTGGCTAATTTTTCCTTGATGACACTGCCAAGAAAAAAAGCACCAGATGCGATCGCTAATTGGATGACGGTAAAACCGATTAAATAGGCAACTAAAGCGGCAACTTGCGCCCCGATAATTGATTCTCCGTAGGCATAACCGTGGAAAATTCCCGCAATCATTGCCAGAGTTGCCAGAGCGATCGTATAGAGATTAGAAGGATTTTGTAAACCTTTTTTTAGGGTTAAAATCACGCCAAAAATCACCACAGAAAGGGCAACAATCCCCTCAGGAAAAAGTAAATTTATTCCCTGTAAATGAATACCCGTCCCGATTAAAGTGGCAATCGCAAAAGCGATCGGAATTAATAAACCCTGTTCCATCCCCACAGCAATTAAACCACTAGCCACCACAAAAGCTAAATGATCTAAACCGATAACCGGGTGAGCTAAACCCGATAAAAATCCCTTCAAAAAATTATCAGGAGTTTCCCCTGCCATGGCATGATGGGCGAGGGTTTTGCTGGCAAAAATTAACAGGAATAGGGGGACAATAGTTAATATCCTTGTCCAGCTTTGACGAAAAATTATCTTCATTGATTACCTCAAAATTATGATTCGGAAACCCGCGCAACAATCGCCCGATGTCGGGGACTGGTGGGGGTAATGATCGGTGTTTGAAACCCCGCTTCAACTAATGCCCGTTCGATATCGAGAGTAAAATATTGATCGAGATAGGGTTCGGTACTCTTGAGTAAGGTTAGGACATAAGGGGGCATTTTTCGATAAATTTCCGAGCGCGGATTCATATCCATCAGCGTCAAATAACCCCCCGATCGCAATAAACGACGCGCTTCGGCGAAAATTTCTCTAGTAGCCTGTTGGGGTAGTTCGTGGAACATTAAAAACGACGATACCAGATCGTAGGACTGACTGGGTAATTGAGTTTTTTCCGCGGCTGCGTGTTGCCATTGAATCGTCTTTTGTTTTTGTTGAGCTTGGTATTGGGCAACGGCTAAATAGTAGGGAGAGAGATCTAACCCAGTTACCCGCGCTTGAGGATAAGTATCTTGCAGTGCGAAGCTGCTCATGCCGACACTACAGCCTAAATCGACAATATCGTTAATTTCTGCCTTGATTTGCTCCTTCAATATCCGGTGATATTCCCGTCGCAATCGCGGATCGCCGTCAATCCCCGCCCCGGGCCAGATGGTAGAATGGACAGCATAGGCGGCAGATTCTACCTCAAAAGCTGGCAACCAGTCTAAATTGCCCTTTTCGTAAGCGTGGAAAGAACAAACGTAGTATTCGGGATAGACGAGATCGGGATTTTCTACCGCTTGCAGTTCCCAACTCCAATCCCGTTGCTGCCATTGTTTGACGGTTTCCCGCCAAGGTACGCCTAGTTTTTCGGCTCTTTTAATCATCATATTGCGGGCCTGATAGCGAGCGATGTCAAAAAGCGGTTTTATGCCGAGAATACGGTTAACTAGACCAGAAACAGGATTAAAGGAGGTTGGAACGGGTGTAACTGTCATAGAAAAGCTTCGATCGTAAATTTTCCCTTATTCATCTTATAACAGTGATCAGTGATCAGTAACTAAGTACAGGACAAAAATTGTAGGGAATGAAGAAAATCCCGATGATTAGGCAAAGAAGGGTTAAGAATCAGATGACGAAGATGGTCAAAACCTAAGCGAAAAAGACTCTTAGCACGACGACCGTGTTTCTTGAGGGGAA
>NZ_JAPZSO010000253.1:0-1046 GCF_027531715.1 Microcystis sp. LE19-8.1F
CTATCGCAATCCTCCCAACCGTAGCGAGATTCGTAATTGTTTAGCAAAACTTTTGGCGATTTTAGCCGAACTGCAAAGACAAGCCAAACGGGAAAATCAGAGCTACAATGAAGACAATGCCCCTCGTTTGTGGATTTTATCCCCTTCCGTTGGTATCACTGTTTTAGAAGGATTTGGGGCAAAATTAGACTCAGAGTGGCCAGAAGGAGTCTATTTTCTTCCCTTGCTTTATCGCACGGCAATTATCGCTATTAATCAATTGCCTGTGACTGCTGAGACTCTTTGGTTAAGATTATTGGGACGGGGAAAAACTCAAAACCAAGCGGTGGGAGAATTGTTAGAATTACCTCAAGGTAATGCTTTCCGGGAAAATGTACTGGAATTATTGATTAGTTGGCGGGTTAATATGGAAATAAATAACATCCTAGAAACTGAGGATAGAGAGGTGTTTATGACTTTATCTCAAACCTATCAGGAATGGAAGGAAGCAACTAAACGGGAAGGACTCGAACAAGGACTTGAACAAGGACTAGAGCGAGGACTCGAACAAGGACTAGAGCGAGGACTAGAGCGAGGACTCGAACAAGGAAAACTAGAGGCTAAACTGGAATCTATTCCCCGTTTGCTTGCTTTGGGTTTAAGTGTGGAACAAATCGCTCAAGCTTTGGATTTAGACTTAGAACAGGTCCGACGAGCTATTCAAGAAACCCCATGAAACCCCATGATCAATTTGCCAAAAATTACCTTGAACAATTACTTTCTCCCCTGGGAACCGTCGAAATCAGCAAAGAAGTCAGCGATGAAACCCGACAGATAGATTTATTTTTTTCCCCCAATCCCGAACCCAACCCCAATTATCTGGGATTATTAGGCAGAATTGTCCTTAATACTGTCTTAATTGAACCCTATCGCAATCCTCCCAACCGTAGCGAGATTCGTAATTGTTTAGCAAAACTTTTGGCGATTTTAGCCGAACTGCAAAGACAAGCCAAACGGGAAAATCAGAGCTACAATGAAGACAATGCCCCTCGTTTGTGGATTTTATC
>NZ_JAPZSO010000066.1:0-52910 GCF_027531715.1 Microcystis sp. LE19-8.1F
TGACACTGTACCTAATACGACTGCACACCGCTATAAGCTAGTGAGGTACACATATTTTTCTTCCCTTTTGACTTTTGCCTCTTGCCTTTTGCCTAAAACCCATAACTTTTGTACCTCAGCAGACTGAAAAACGCTATATAACCAGCTACTTATTCATCCCATAGGAGAATTTGAGGTAAATTGTACTGCATTTAAACTGGGTAGGGAGCATTTTAATACAAATGTACGGAACTTGGTCACTCCCCACCCCGTTAACTTAAGTTTCAGCGTCGTGATTATAATTAGGGAATGATAGAAATTCTTAGACAATAGGATCACATCAGTGTTGATAAATCATCTTTTCTTCGGCGCTTTCCTACCCCTTGATACTCTCCTGTCCACCCAGGGGATTATGGTTATGCTTCTGGCCGCTTATGCTTTAGCCATGTGGATGTTTCTAACTAGCGCCCCAAAAGTTCATACAATCATGGTGACAGATTTGGAGACAGCCCGACAATTTTATGAAGGACTTTTAAATTTACCCACGGCCGATGTTCCCCTCCATTACTATTACAATTATGAGCAGACGATGGGCAATAATATGATTGACCCATTTTATATGTCTAGTAATCCGGCTGTGACTACTGCCAACCCTTCTTTGGGAGATCAACCCCAGGGTTTATGGTATCAGTTAAAGAAAAATACCCAACTGCACATCGTTGGTGGGGCAACCGCGGGTTATAAGGATCGTCATCGTCACGTTTGTTTTGATCACGATTGTTTAGAACAAATTCTGCTGCGGGTGGAATCACGACGCTTAAAGTATAAAGTTCGTCGCAATAAACCTTTAAATTTTTTGGTCAAAGATAATGCTGATCGCGTGATTGAAATGGCCGAAGTCTCGAATTAGTTAACGGTAATTAGATTGGGGGCAACTATAACGGTAAATAACTAAACTTATGAATGCTCAACTGCTCACAATCGTTTTAATTTCTTTAGGGGTAGGTATTGGTTTGGCTATTCTACTCCTAATTTTAGTCAAGTTAAGACGCTGCAACCAACAGGTAAATAGTATTGTCGATCATCACTCTCTCATCGGTTTAATTGGAGTTGTTCAAATCCCCTTCGACAAAAATAGCAAGGGGAAAGTACGAGTTAATGTCGGAGATAGTCTGATCGATATAGTAGCGATAACAGAAGGGGAAGAACAATTTAATGTCGGGGATCAAGCATTTATTCTCAGTTGCACAGACAATAAAGTTTTAGTCATTGCGGAAAAGTATATCAGAGGCGATTTGTAATTTCTTCTAGACCAAAGGGTAACTAACTATGAATAGTCAAAATAATTCCTATCTCATCCAAATCAATCCCAATCAATACGACAATAATAATAACAACAGTGCTGGCAATTTATTATTGAATAGTGTTCCCATTGCTTTATTGATATTTTTTGGGATTGGTGCGATTTGGTTTTTCAATTCTTTTTTGTGTATTTGTAAACCCAATGAAGTAGTAATCCTGAGTGGGATGAAACGCAAATCAAAAGATAGACAAGATGCGGGGTATCGAGTGGTATCGGGGGGTCGGGCAATTCGTATTCCAATTTTAGAAACCGTTAAACGCATGGATGTCACCACAACCCCGATCAGAATCGAGATTAAAAATGCCTATTCTAAGGGTAATATTCCCCTGAATATAGTGGCAATTGCTAACGTGAAAGTTAGTTCTAACCCTGAAATAGTCGGCAATGCGATCGAACGTTTTTTAGACCGAGATCGAGAAGAAATTGTTCGCGTAGCTAAAGAAACTTTAGAAGGAAACTTGCGGGGTGTAGTCGCAACAATGACCCCCGAACAAGTGAACGAAGATCGCCTAAAATTTGCCGAAAGTATTACCAGTAACGTCAGTCAAGACCTGTTAAAACTCGGTTTAGAAATTGATACTCTCAAAATTCAAAATGTTGCCGATGATGTGGATTATCTTAACTCCCTCGGACGGGAAAGAATCGCTTTAGTCATGCGTGATGCTGAAATTGCCGAATCAAATGCCCTCAATGAAGCTGAACAAATAGCAGCGGAATGTGAGGAACAGGCAACCGTAGCTAAAACCCGCGATCAAATTATCATTTTAGAGCAAGAAAACGAGTTGAGAAAGTTAAAGGCAAAACTAGAACAACAGGCCAAATCGGAAGAAGAAATAACTATCGCCGCCGCTAAGGAAAAACGTGCTATAGTTGAGGAAAAATTGCAACAGGTCAGGGCAGAATTAGAAAGATTACGTCTCCAAGCAGATGAAGTTTTACCCGCAGAAGCGCAGCAGGAAGCTGAAACTTTCCGCGCTAGAGGACAAGCGGCAATTTTTGAAGAAAATGCTAAAGCTGAAGCCTTGGTTAACGAATTATTCGCGGAAGTCTGGCAAAACACCGGCAGCGAAGCATCAGCAATTTTCTTGATTCAACAGTTAGAAACCATCCTGGAAGAAGCGATCAAAATTCCTAAACGCTTACACCTCGATCGAGTTAATATCGTTGATAATGGTGATGGTAAATCCCTCGCTGCCCTGATTAAAGTCTATCCCGAAATCGTCAATCAATTCCTCGCCAGTGTCCATCAAACCCTCGGTATTGATGTAGTGGGAACTCTCACTAATAAAATTGAAAAATAGCAGTCAAAAAACATACTAGGCATGGCTGAATCGAGGTATGAATGCCAACTAGAAAAATCCCAGAAAAGAGGATTTATCTCTTAGATCAGCAACGCCACCAGAAACAACCTTCTTAATATGACACCCAAAAGTCTGTATAAGCTACTGCACATTGTCGGTAAACATCAGGTAGGCCTTCCCAAAGTTTTTGCGCTGACGCACGACCCCTATCTCCCACATAACAACCGACAATTTCTCTTATTTGTCTATCAATTGCTAGCCAGACATAAAACTTAAGTAGCTGGTTATAATTAAATTTAAAATGGATTTTAGGTTCGATCCCCCCTGCCCTCCTTGATAAGGTAGGGTTGATTCATGAATCAACCCTACCCTTGATAACGGGGGTGTCTGATAATTTTTAACGCCTACCTACTTATTATTCTTGGAGAAAATAATCATACCAGAGTTCCTCACCTTCTCTAGTTAATTTTCCTTTTGGCTTGGCGGAAACGCTTACCTGACGGGGAAACTCACTAAATTTAATATTTAGAAGGTTCTGTAACCACGACCAGCTTAATCCTGTTACTCTGGCAATACCTCGTCAAGAAATTTGCTCTAACAATAGCTGATCGATTAATTGTTTTGTTTTTTCTGATACCTGATTCTGACTGAGAGCAATGACAAACTGACGACCACAATCTTTACACGGGTTTTTCGGCTTTCCATTGCTTAATAGTGTGATAAAAACCACGGCGAGGACAAGGAAGGCTAGAGTGAGTGATTAGGGGATAATATTTGTCTGTTAATTGCTGTTCTCAAGTCAATTGAGTGGCTCTCTTGGGTTTGGTGGGTAAAATGTATTCTAAGATACAGTCCTGCTGGCGAGCGAGTGGAACGAACCACAAAGACACAAAGGACACAAAGATTGAGCGCTCCTATATAAGTTAAACTGGTCGCAACGCGCTCGCTACGCGAGATCACACAAAGAATAAGAGAGCCCTTGGGTTAAGTAAAAAAAGAGGAATGCCAAAAAGGGAGTCCTGAAAATGCTGGTTTAGGGGGGTAAATTTGGCACAATTTTATATTAGTTAAGATTCTACCTTATCTTTGCTATATAAGCTTCTCAGACTACCACTACTATCGAATCACTACTCAAGGTTTTATAGTTTTTGACAGCCATAAGCATTGATGCTCGCTGCACAAGTGAGATACTCCCCTGAAGATAGGGGTTTTGATAGAAATTATCAAGAGATAATTGCTGCCGTGTAATTGACCTTGACAAGAAATGCTATAATTTCCTAGCAAGGGGGAAAACTAATCCCTCTCGGTGTTGCCGTCGCACAATTTTGTCGGTTACTGGTTCTCGTCAGCTTGTCTGTCAAATATACCAATTCTACTTTGAATCGGTGCTGTTATGTCAAGATTCAATATTTCTGGCTGCAACGGAACTGGAAAATCAAATAATCTATTTCTTCAAATCTTCTTACCTTAGATAAAAATAATGAAATTCGAGGAAATCCAAGAGATTCTTAATGGGCAACTGCTCAAGCTTGAGAATCGTTGTCTCAATGAGACAGAAAAATTATTATTGCGAGGACTTTGGCAGAAAAAGAGCTATCAAGAAATTGCCCAAGAAAACGGTTATAGTAGCAGCTATCTTGCCAATGTAGTTGCCCCAGTACTCTATGATAGAGTCTCGCAACTGATCGGAGAAACGGTCAATAAAAAAAATTTTTTACCTAGACTACAATCTCATTTTAGCAACTCCACATCGTCTCAGTATCGCAGTCAGGAATATCTCCAAAATGAGCGTCCAGAATACCCCGATGCTCCTATTCCCTATAATTCTCCTTACTATCTGAAACAAAGAAACCTTGAAGCAAAAATTATCGAGGAAATCGACCGATCTGGGGCTTTAGTTCGCATTAAAGCTCCCAAAAAATGGGGAAAAACCTCTTTATTATTAACAATTTTAGAGGCTTGTCAACAACAATTCGGTTATCAAATTGTTAGTTTAGATTTACAAAAAGCAGACCAAAACATCATAGCAGATTTTAACAAGTTATTACGCTGGATTTGCCGTAATTGCGCTCGGCAGTTGAATTTAGAAGCCAAATTAGATGATTATTGGGATGAAGATATAGGAATTAAAATGAGTTGGACAATTTATTTTGAAGAGTATATTTTACGAGAGATAAAACAGCCACTGGTATTGGCTTTAGATGAAGTGCATCGAGTCTTTGAACATCCGAAAGTAGCGGAAGATTTTTTACCTTTAATCCGAGCTTGTTATGAAGAATCTAAGCGATCTCCCCTGTGGCAGAAATTACGTTTAATTATTGTTCAATCCACAGAATCTTATGTTTCTCTGCGATTAGAACAGTCTCCTTTTAATGTGGGATTACCCATAGAGTTACAGGGTTTTGGTCAAGAACAAGTGGCAGAATTAGCCAAAAAATATCAATTAAATGAATTAGCAATCAACGAAATTCAACAGTTGATCGACTTAGTGGGGGGACATCCTGCCTTGATTCATTTAGCGATTTATCATCTTAGCCAAGAGCGAATCACGATGCCAGATTTAATCAAATCAGCAACTACATCAACGGGGATTTATTCCTCTCATTTACAGCTGCACTGGGTCACTTTACAAAAACAACCTGAACTTGCCGATGTTTTTCAACAGATTTGTCAAGGGAATCAACCAATGATAGTTAATCCAATTATTGCTTATAAACTTAATAGTATGGGTTTAATTAAACTCAGAGAAAATCAAGCAATTGTCAGTTGTCAGTTGTATCAAAAGTACTTTAGAAGTCAATATACTGGTTCAGTATAAATAAATTTTTGAACCATGGTATTAAGATAGCGATCGCTCAAGCCAATCGGTATTAAATATCGTCTGATAAATCCGATTATGAACGTCCATTTTTCCATGGCGTTTTACCACTAATCCAGATAAAAATAACTCAGGTAAATAGGGATTGTTATCAATCTGTATTGCTTCTTGATGGAGGATTTGTCGATACAAGGTTAATAACTGGGGTCGGTTTGGACTTTGAAGAAGGCGATCTTGAATGGTTTTTAAATGTTCGGGTTGATCCTGCATCTCCCAATCTTGAATAATTTTTTCTGCTACTAAGTTGGTCAACCATTGTTCTTCTTGATTAGAGGGGATTGGTTGCTCACTATCCCGCATCAGTTGACAGAGTTTTTGAGTTAAGAAAGGTTGCCCTCCCGTCCAGCTTAAGACTTGTTTGAGCATTGTCTGAAGATTACTGACTTTTTCTGTTAACCCATATAATAAAGGTTGGGCTTCGTGTTCTTTAAAACTTGCTAATTCAATAGCGTTACCAATATTAAAAGGTGTTTTCTGGGGGTCAGTAATTAAAGCTGAAGGTGTGGTAGCACCAAAAAAGGCAAAAGTTAGCTCTTGAAATTGAGGTTGAATCGCTCTCTGGTTATAAAAAGAACGAATTAAAGCAAAAAAGTCAGAGGCATCAAATTTTAACCCTAAAATGCTATCAATTTCATCAATAAATATAACAGTCGATTGTCTAGATTGCCGCTGATTAAAATCATTATTAACTAGAAGAAAATTTTCTATAAATTGTCCTAATCGTTGTACAGGAGGCAGGTCGAATTGTTCACTCCACCAAGCTTTAAAAGTTTTCAATTCTTTGATTAATCCAAAACTGCGGAGCAGATCAACGGCTAATCCTTTATACCATTGTTCGGGGGTAATATTGTCTGTTCCTAGCCGAGTTAAGTCAATTACTGCACATCTAATTCCCTCCTTTTGTAATTGGCTCATCATCCGTACCATTAAGCTAGATTTTCCCATTTGACGTGCATTTAAAACATAGCAAAATAGACCTTGTTTGAGAGCTTTATAAAGATTGCGATCGGCTTGTCGAACCACATAATTCGGTGCATCCATCGGTAAACTGCCCCCCACTTGATAGACAAATTTGGGAGGTTGTTCAGCACTTTTAAGCAGGTCATTTTCAAAGATAAGTTCTGCTTGAGTTGCTTTCAGTACCTCTAAAGTGTTTGTGAGTTCTTTTGTCCGTTCTTCTACTCTTTGTTCTAAGGTTTGATAGAGTCTTGAGTTATCAATAGAGATAGCGGCTTGAGCTGCTAAAATATTTAATAGTTCAACTCTTTCTGAGGTAAATGCGCCTGTTGTTAAATTATTTTCTAAATAAACAATTCCTTTTAATTGACCTTGATTGAGTAAAGGAGTACAAAGAATAGATTTAGTTTCTTTAGCCACAATATAATAATCGTTGGTAAATTGACCTTCAGATGTGGCATCATTTAAAACGATAGTTTCTTTTGTACGAGCGACATAATTAATAATGCTAGTGGGTAAGATAGGAATTGAGTTATCATGGTCGATAGATTCTATGGGAATTGACTCTAGGATATTAACCGTTTCTTGATCAATTGTTCCTTGAGCTTCAATGACCCAATTTCCTTCCTGTTCTAAAATCAGACAACCTTTCTGCGCTCCTGCATTTTCAATGACAATTTTCATTAAATTTGTTAGGAGATTTTCCAGTTTAATTTCTCCAGAAATTGCTTGTGAGGCTTTGAGAATAGTGGTTAAATCAAGAACTGCTCCATCATTACCAGTGGTTGAAATGGTGGTACTCAGTCCTTTAGATTTGTTTTGATTGCTGATACCTAATAAATATTGAGGGTATTCTTCTTCTAATTGTTTAACTTTGGCCTTTGCACCCCAACGAATGTAACAATGATAAGCATTTCTGAGATATAGTTTACCGATTTCTTCTCTACCTAAAGTAAAATAAAATTCAGAGGCACGCTCATACGCTAAAGCCTCTTCATGGATAAATTCGTATTTTTTTGCTCCTTGAATGGCTTTTTCATAAAATTCTTGAGCTTCCCAGTTTTGACCTAAGACTCTCGCTTTTTCTGCTTCGACTAGATCATATTTATGTTGAAAATTAGCTTGACAATGACTTGCCCATTTTGCCATATTTTTCTGATGTTTTGCAACTTTATTCAATGATTCCTGTTGTTGATTATGATCGCAGTTAGGATAGTGAGCTAAGACGCTCAGAGAAAAATAAAAGTTATGTTGTGCTTTAAATAAAGTGGCACCACTCGTTACCGCTACATATTTTTCTGCATATTGACTATTTTGCAAAGAATCAAAAAAGGCTTTGAAAATATAACAATTAACCATTTTTCCGAAATAATAAATAAAGAGTAACCATTGATTATTTTGCTCAAGATATTCTTGGAGATATTTATCATCTTCATTTCGGGAGTTTCCTAACAATAAAAAATTTTGACAACGATCAATATTTCGTATATTTTCAGCAGTGTTTCTCAAAATTAATAAAAATTTACAAGAATATTCTTGGCTGAGTTTTCTCGCTAATTGGATATATTTTTCACAATCTTGTTCTACTTCTTCTAACTGGCAGCCTCCTAAAAACTTGATAACAGAATAGGCTTGAGCAACAAACCCAGTATATTCACCCTGTTCTGTATTTATTCCTTGTTGTAAACTATCCAATAGTTTTTCTTTAATTACTTGATTATTAATGGAATTTTTCCAACACCATATATAAGCATAATAAAGAAGAATAACTCGTGGTTTTGATTGTAAACTATAGTTTTTTTCTAGTAAATCAATAGCTAATTTTCCAAATTGATAACCAGATTCAAATTCTTCCATTGTTCCACATAAAAGCATTCCGTAATAACTATAAATAACATCTGCTTGTGGTGGATTTCCATGTTTAATACAGAGTTGAACTAAAATTAATACTAATTCTATAAATAGAGGTAAATTTATCACATTTGAAGCCGATAGTATTGGCAAAATTATTGTTATTACTGCTAGGTTTTTTGAGTCAATCATTATTGGGTTAGCTGCTAACTCCTCAATCGATTGATTTGTTAACAAAAAATCGATGGATTTCTGGTGGTTACTAATTCTTTTTTGAATTTCTTTTTCTTGAAGAGAAATTTTGATGCCGAGTTCTGGTAAAATTTTTAGGGCTACATCGACCACTTTTTGAGGTTGAAATATAGCAAAGTAATAACTAATTTGTGTTTGATATACTCTGATTTTATCAAATATGTCTGTAGTTTCTTTCAAGATGGTGGCGGATAATTCCTCAATTTGAGCAAATTTAGTAGTTAGGTAAAGAGCTTCTAAGGTTTCGACATAAAGTTCTAGCGTTAATTGATAATCAGTTTTCCAGCTATTTAATGCTAACAATTCTAACCCCTTTTCTAAATATCTCAAAGCCGAGTCATAAGCTGTTGACGTTTTGGCTTTTTTACTCGCTTGAAGATTTAAATTAGCCAGTTCATTTTTTTCTGATTGCTCAGTAATTAATGGGGCTCCCTCATTTAGCTGATTAACAATATCAAAAATTTTATTCTGTAACTCATCATCTTGATAACTCTCTAATAAAATACGTCCTATTTGCTGATGAAAACATTCTTTTTCTTCTTCAGAAATAAGAGAATAAGCTGCTTGTTGTACTCGGTCATGTAAAAATCGATAATAAATATCAGCAGAATAGTTAAAAGCATCTTGTAGCTTATTATTTGACAAATCTTCTCCATTCCATAATAGAGGAATTTTATAATTTTTGTCTAGGGGAATCACCAAGCCTTCATCTAGAGCTAACTGTAGTTCTTGAGCGGTAATAGTTTCAGATTTATTATTAATAATCCTAAGGATTTCTAAATTAAATTGATTGCCAATACAAGCTGCTAACTTGAGAACCTGTTGCGTATTTTGAGATAATTTTTTAATTTTATTCACCATTAAATCAACTACATTATCAGTAATAGATAAACTTTCAATTTGTTGTATATTCCATTGCCAATAAAATTGTTTTGTGTACTTCGCTCTCTTTAAATCTAAATTTTCCCTAATAAACAGGAATTTTCTATCGTAGAGAGAATAAAACAATTGGGTTAAGAAAAAAGGATTACCCTCGGTTTTTCTGCTGAGTAATTCCCCTAAGGGTTTAGCTAATTCTCTAGAACAATTTAGAGTATCGCCAATTAATTGATTAATCTCTCTCCTTTTTAAAGGTGAAAGAGAGAGCGTATTAATTGTTTTTTGGGCTTGATTAATTTTGCCTAAAGTGTGCATTAGTGGATGAGTTGTTTCCACTTCATTATCTCGATAAGCACCAATTAGGAGAAAATAGTTAATATCTGGCTCTAAAATTAATTGCTTAATTAAATTTAGAGAAGATAAATCTGCCCACTGTAAATCATCAATAAAAATCACTAAGGGATGTTCTGGTTGACAAAAAATCGTGAGAAAACGCTTAAAAAATAAGTTAAAGCGATTTTGACTTTCCGTTTTAACCAGTGGTTCTACAGGAGGTTGCTTACCAATAATTTTTTCGAGTTCAGGGATAACCTCAACAATAATTTGACCATTATTTCCTAAAGTTTCTAGAATCTTGTCTTTATAGGTTTCAAGATGTCTTTCTGGTTCACTTAACAACTGTTTTACTAAATCTTGAAAAGCTTGAGTAATTGCTGAATAAGGAATGTCTCGTTGTAGTTGGTCAAATTTGCCCTTAATAACTCGTCCTCGTTGGCGTGTAATTGGTTTGTAAATTTCATTGACTAAAGCTGTTTTACCAATCCCAGAATAACCCGAAATCAGGATCAATTCAGATGAGCCTTGATTGATTTTTTCAAAAATGTTTAGGAGTTTTTCAACTTCCCGTTCTCGACCATAGAGTTTTTGCGGAATCTGAAATTTTTCTGGAAGATCCCGACTTCCTAAAGAAAATAGCTGAATCTGTTCCCCTCTTTTGAGTTGATTGAGACAAATTTCTAAATCATTTTTAATTCCCCAAGCACTCTGATATCTTTCTTCTGGGGTTTTTGCTAATAGTTTTTTGATAATATTAGACAGAGCCAAGGGAAGGTCTGGAATCAGTTCGTGTAGGGGTAAAGGGTCTTGAGCAATATGACAATGAACTAACTCCATTGGGTCTGTAGTTTCAAAAGGAAGTCTGTTGGTTAAAAGTTCATAAAAAGTGACTCCAAGGGCATAAAAATCACTACGATAGTCAAGTCCACGATTCATTCTTCCTGTTTGTTCAGGGGCAATATAAGCTAACGTTCCTTCTAATTGATGGGGAGAGATAACGCTGATAAATTCTTGAGCTAACTGGCTAGAAATACCAAAATCAATAACTTTCAGTTGTTCGGTTTTGGGGTTATAGACAATATTAGAAGGGTTAATGTCTTTGTGAATAATATTGGCTTTATGAATAACAGCTAAAGCTTCAGCAATCTTAATGGCAATTTTCAAAAATTCTTCTAGGTTGAATTGACTTTGCTCTAGTAATGATTTTAAAGATTGACCACCAAAGTCTTCTAAAACCATAACTAAACTGTTTTCATATCGCTGTAAATCATAAGCTTTAATAATATTATCAACATTAAAAGAGCGAGTGATCTGGTATTCTTGTTGATAGCGAGTGAGTTCCGATGGCGTTGGGTAATTTTCTTTGAGAATTTTAAGGATAACTGCCTGATTATTGGCATGACGAAAACCTCGATAAACTAAGGAGTTAGCACTTTCGTAGAGTTTTTCGATGATTTGATATTTTGTTTCCATGAGCTACTGATTAAGTTAGTTATAGAATCAAGCAAAAAAGTTCAATTATTTCTATAGCGGTGTGCAGTCGTATGAGGTACAGTGTCACGAGCTATAAACCATGCTAGGCAAAGCTTGGTTTGTATCTCACTCAAGCGCTTACCGCTATATTGCTTGACTCTACAACTGATTATCTTCATTTCAGTTCAATTGATTACACACAACTGAGAGGTATATAAGGTGTAGGTGGGTTAACAAATTGTGTGTCCCATTCATTAGAAGCAGTTGTTTCTGGGGGATAGAATGGATATTGTCCATCTTTATCTGGGGCTTCTGCCCAGTTTTTTATGTCCTCTTGACTGAGACTGAATTCACTGGGTCTGGGGGGATAGGGTATCATCGCTTTTTTATAGGGATTTTGGGATTTTTTTCCGACTTCTGAAAGATCGGTGACCGTCCCATAGAATGTGTCCCAACTTACCCCAATCCCTAATTCCATAATTAATTGCCTGATGTCAGCAATAGGCTCCCAAATTCTGACATACTCTGGCTCTTCATTGATTTTTGTTTTGTAAAATGCCTGACCACACAACAAAAGGGCTAAAGCGATGAACTCAAAACTTATATGGTCAGGAGAAATTAAGAAACTTGAATGCGGCTCTTTTCCATGAGAAAAGAGTTTAATTCCTGGAATTTTGTTTGGTAAATCATCAAGACCGTTTTTGCAGTCTTCAATTCCATTATTGGTGACACACTGAATTTCCAGTTCCATACTGGCAAAATCAAGAATCTTTTTTACCAAACTTACTCTTGTTTTTGTCTCATTGTCTAGGATACTTTCTGGATTAACCCAACTATAGGCAATCATTTGGGAGAGTTTACGAGTTTGCAGTAACCAATGGATCATGCTGCCATATTCAAAAGGAATTGAAGAATCGTCGTCGTCCTGGCGTTTTGGTAAAAAATCTTGTTCAATTTCTACTCCAGGTGTCGGAAAATCCTCCTTCATCTTAAAATTATTTTTTAAATTCTTTTTTGTGCCATAGACCAATTTAGGAGGATTCTTTAATTCCTCAAATATAAGTAACTGAAAATAATAGTCTTGATGTTCAGTAGGAGTTTTATGAGTACTGCCAAAGTCTTGTCCAATCTTTATAGACAAATTTGATTGTAAATTTTGAACATAACTGTGAGTAAAGACCTGTGCCATTGGTGAATTCCTCCAGGAAGTTGGTTAATAAATTTGATTCTACTGTAAAAACTCAGACTGAGCCATAAAAACGGTTAGGATTGTCCGCAAGTATCTTCTCTACTGTTTCCTTAGCTAAATCTTTCTCAAGCTTAAGCACTTGACTAACAATATCGGGCTTATGATCCATGTGCGGATAATCTGAGCCAAAGATAATATTGTCACTGCCAATGTAGTCTATAAGCTGGGACAGATAAGGTTCAGAGGGTTCAACGGCAATAAAGCATTGACGGCGAAAATACTCTGATGGCATTAATCTTACCCGATCTTTGACCTCCCAAGGTGTAACTTGATACTCTTCGTCAAGTCTCCATAACCAATAGGGAAGCCAACCACACCCTGATTCTAGAAACGCCACTCTCAGCCTCGGATGACGTTCTAACACCCCCCCTTCAATTAAGGCTAACAGTGCCATCATCTCCTCCATGGGGTGAGAACAAGCATGAAGGGCAAAACGGGTGTTAAATCGATCGGCGCTGGTGGTGGGTAAGCGGCTATAAGTGCCTTCATGAATTCCTACAGCCATGTCCAAATCCTCGCAGGCCGCCCAAAAGGGTTCATAGGCTGGATCGCTCAAAATTCTGCCTTTAACGGGATTAGGGCGCAAAAAAACCGCCTTCCAGCCCAAGTTTGCCATGCGGTTTAGCTCTTTGACCATATCTTCGGGATCATGTTGATTGACTGCAGCCACTCCTTTCAGTCTAGCCGGGTCATAGCTACAAAATTCTTCATATAACCATGTATTGTAAGCACGGACAAAAGCCCCCATCACTTCAGCAGGTAGGCTATCAATGGCAAATAACCACAGTCCGTAATTAGGATAAATAAAAGCCACATCTATGCCCATTTGTGTCATAGATTGAACATGGGACTCTGGGTTATAGCGGTTGAGATAAGCATGGGGATGAGCTTGCATCATCTGCTTATTCCCTTCTGCTTGGACTTGTGGGGAGATTTTTTGACTAATCGGTTCTCCTTTGATTTTCATGTCAGCAGAAGGGGCAAATTCCCTAAATTTAGGTTCTAGGTATTGTCCCCACATTGCGGGGGGTTCAATGACATGGGAATCAGCATCAATAATTTTGTACCCGTTGAGCATAGCGATTTTTAGGCAATTTTCTACCTAAATTATATTTGATTGGGAAAAAGCGGTCCCTTTTTTTAGGCTTTTTTTTCATCCCCTAAAACTCCATGGATTGATTGGGTTAAACTTGATACAACACTTTATTAAACTTAACGAATGGAAGCGATTGAATTTAAAATGATTCTTCATCATGGCACAGTTGTCATTCCCCCTGAATACCCCTCTAAGTGGGAAGGTAAGGCGATCCGTGTGATACTCTGAAGGGGTTTTGAGCTTGACTCAACCTTCTAAAATACATATAATGTATGTATAACATTTGAATATGATCCCAGAAAAGCAAAAACCAACTGGCAAAAGCACGGTGTTTCCTTTGCAGAAGCTGAAATGGTGTTTTTTGATCCCCTCGCTATTCATGATCTTGATCCCGGTTGTGTAACAGAAGAACGTTTTATTGCAGTGGGGATGGGAAACATGGGATCACTATTAGTGGTTATTTATACTTTGCGGGGTGAAGTCATTCGCTTGATTTCCGCTCGTCGTGCTACAAAACAAGAGAGAAAAACTTATGAGAAAGGAATATGATTTTTCTAAAGGAAAACGAGGGGCGCTCATTTCCTCTCAGGGAAAAACACGCATTACCATTTATCTAGATGATGAGATTCTAGCTTATTTTCGAGAACAGGCTGAAACCGCAGGAATGGGTTATCAAACCCTAATTAATGAGGCTTTAAAACAATATATCCAATCTCCTTCTGAGCGATCGCTCACTCAGTCCGATTTACGTCGTATTCTTCGGGAAGAATTATCAGCCCTCCAATAATGTTGCTTATGATAGTTACAAGTTAGCCGATCGCTGTCTGTTTTCAAGGATTGCGATCGCTTTTTAATTTTTTCTGGTCAAAGTTTAGTTAAACGGCAAGAGGGGTAATTTTGTAAAGATGTGCTAAATGGGAAGCTTTTTGTAGATCACCTTGACGAAGGGCTTCTCGGACATCATCTAATTTTTGAGCGTCTTCTAATGATAAATAGGGCGACCATCCTTCGGGAGTCTCAATCAGTTCTACTTCCACTTCAGCCATGTACTCTCCAATGTGGATGAGTTTAATGTGAGGCTTTTTTGTCATGGTTTTCTCCTTGTAAAATCACTTGACCACGGGAAAGTAAAGCCAGAACTAATTGGAAGGTTATACTCATCATTCGGTGGTAGCATCTCCTTACTTAGGGCAGGTGTTTTCCTTGAGGGATAAGCGATCGCTTTTTTGCTGCTTTTTTTTCATCCTCTAAAACCGCTACAAATCAGAGGGTAAAAGGGTTTTGATGATTTTAGTCGCCTGATTAATTCATGTGTTCTCCTTAAGGAATTAGGGAGTCATACCATAAAGTGACCCGTTGAATCTAATATAAATCTAATATAAATCTAATATTCTGCTCAAAAAAACCTATTAGAAAAGTATTAATTTTAGAGATTGCCATTACCACAAATAAAACTTATTCTGGTATCAAAGGTGATTGAAGAAATCACTTTTAACTCAAAAGACAACACATTTTGCTTTATAGCATTATGTCTAACTCGAAGACTTCAGCAATGGATTTTTGAGAGTGTCTTAGGAGTGTACAAGGCTAACTCAATTAGTTATCTATATCATAAGGAGTCATTTTCATGCAAGTAACCACAACACAAGCCGATTTACTGCCTCACATTTCTACTGAGCAAGGCGTTCCTCAAGCTGCAACTATGGAAGTTCCCACATCCGCAACTGTTGCCCAAGAAGCTGTATCAGGTAGTTATACCTTTTTTGGTTTTCTTGAAGTAGATTATTCTCTGTCTATTTCTCCTCCCCAAATTAAAGTTGACCTTTTTATTAATGCTTTAGGTCAAAAAATCAGAATTGCTGGGGTTGATCTTAATCCTAATCACCCCACAGCCAAAATTGGTGGTAGTGCTTTAGGCTTCAAAGCAGAAGTTGAGTTAAGCTTTGACTTTAATACTTATATATTAACAATTAAAGCCACTGGCTGCGCTCCTTTTGTTGGTTGCAAAACAGGTTCTACTACTATTCATCTTTAAAAACAAATAAGGTGATTGAACTCAATCACCTTTAACCTAACCCAAAAGACCAGACATTTTCCTTTATCGGTCTCCAATCGAATCTTAAATCAACAAAAACAACACAAGAGGTAAAAACAATGGCTAATACAATTCAACCTAGCGAGTGTAGCATTTTTATTCAAATTTGGGTGGATACCAATGCTCTTCAAAACGGCTCTACAAAAGGTGTCTATCTAGTAGATAGCAATCACAACAATGGCAGTTCACAAGAAGGAACAACCTTTCTTAAAACTAATGCTACAACTAACAGCAAAATTTGTTGGACAATTCTAAATACTAACATTAACTCTGATGTTCAACTTAGCATTGCCAATCTTTCAAATGCAAGTGTTTTTGGAGCGGGAGGTACGCCGCAACAATATCAGCCTAATATTTGGACTGGACAAGTACAAGCTAATGGAGAGGCTCAGTATTCAATAACCTTCAATGCTGAAAAAGGTGTAGGAATTACCACGACTGTTAATCCAACTCTGTCAGTGCACTCCTAAACATTCCGCATGGGGTTTCAAAAACTTTGGGCATTCAATTCTAATCAACACAATTAAACCAGAGAGACAAACCATGATTACTTTACATCCAGATCGTACTGTTATTCGCGTAGCCGAGAAACCACAATTTAATCCGACAACGGCGATTACGATTGCTGTTGACACAGCCTATGTTGCTGCACAGCAAGGTCGAAATATTAATCAAGGTATTTATATGATGGACAATATGGTAGCTAACGGTAGCTCTGGGGAAGGAACACTAGAATTACATACTAAGTGTCCTGTGGGTAGCTTAATCGGCTTTAATACAGTACCAATTAATGGTGAAGGAGTATCAGGAGATCAAGTTATTATTACTGGGTTTACAGTATCTCAGGGAAATGTTTTTACTGCTGCTGGTCAACCCCGAAAACAGCCTTCTCCTAATAAAGAACCTGATGGCAGCTATTGGATTGGACAAGCGTTAAATACAGGATCACAAACCTATCAGATACAGATCAAAGTGACAGTTGGTCAACTTCAACCTGTTTCTTATTTCATTAACTGGGATCCATTTATTACAGCCCAATAACTAAAATGTGATCGCCCCTTCTTCTAGATTAGATTAAAACAACGAAACCCAACACTATTTAAGGTGTGTTACTTCGGTGACGCACCTTTTAGCTATCAGTTTTTGCTTATCACTCTCATCGGACAATCCACTACTAAACGCTTAGTTTGTAACCACCAAACCCCTAACAGCACATTTATTAACTCATTTCCTCCTAACACCTCAATCGTAAACATTTCCCCATCAATTATCACTTTTCCTTCATATAAATTAAACCGTGTTTCTCCGTTAGCTGTTTGCATATCCTGTGGTTCACTATCACAAACCCATCCTAAACTATCTGCATCTTGATTATCAATCGCTAACCAACCCGTAAACCCTGTATCTAACAGTGCCATCACAGAAATAATCTCCTCATCAGCAGAGATTAAGCCAATTTCAAAAAATAACTCCCCACGTTCATTAAATTCTCCTTGGCTCATATTGTTCCACAAGTTCCCGTTTTATTTATCCGCATAATAATACACTTCTTCCCCGGATATTTAGCACGAGATTGAGACAGAGCTATTTTTTTATCCTTATCAATAAAATAATCCCCACTCTCAGGTTCAATAATAATAAACCAATCATAATGGTCTTTGATTAATTCAGGTTGAACTCGATCAAACACCTTACGACACTGTTGATAAAATACGGCATCTTCCGCTTCTAGTCTGACTTTTTCTGCGGCAGAAAGTTGTTTTTCTGGGAAAATTCGTCCCCGTCGTACCGTTTTCGATGATGATGATTTTGTCATGACGGTTACTTTAATATTGATTTATGGGGCGATTATACCATAAAGTGACCCTAAAGCGCTCGCCTATTTTCATCAGGTGTTTTACTGCGGTGACACACCTTTTAGCTATCAGTTATAATGGGAAAGTTTGAAGCCTAGACATTAGTTTCATCTTGTTTTATATGACGGCGACGCTTTTCTGGATATTGAACTAAATGGCGCTCGCATTTCTATGTTTTGAACTGATTTGTACTCGCTTTTTGAGATGCTTATGGCAGCGATCGCTTATAGATCTCTCTATTGGTCAAACTTTGGCAAGACGCGATCGCACAGAAAAAATTGTTATTAGGCCATCAGGATATGCTATAATGGGGGGTGTTTCAGTTGGCAAAGTGGCAATGATTTGGAACTAGCATTTGAATGGGATAAACAGAAAGCAAAAATAAATCAAAGAAAACATAACATTTCTTTTGAAGAAGCATCCACCGTATTTGATGATCCCTTAGCTGTAAATTTCGATGATCCTGACCATTCTACAGGGGAGAATCGCTATCTTATAATAGGTTTATCAGATCAAAGTAAATTTCTATTTGTTTCTTATACGGATCGTGATCATAAAATTCGTTTAATTAGTGCAAGATTAGTTACACCCAAAGAAAGGAGATATTATGAACGAGAAAATCCAAGATGAATTAGAAGATGACTTGCGAGAAGAATATGATTTAAGTCAACTTAAAAATCCTGTTCGCGGAAAATATTACCAACAGTATCGGGAAGGTCATAGCGTTACTATTCATCATGAAGATGGAACAAAAACGGTTGAACATTTTCCAGCGCAAAATGATGTAATTATTCTTGATCCTGATGTTAAAAAGTATTTTCCTAATTCGGAATCCGTTAATGCTACTTTAAGAAGTTTAATTAAATTAATTCCTCAATAATAGTGCGATGCCTACGGCACTGCATAGCAGCACGCCCCTTCTTCTCGATTAGTTTGAAACAACGAAACCCAAGACTATTTAAGGTGTGTTACTGCGGTGACACACCTTTTACCTATCAGTTATAATGGAAAGGTTTGAAGCCTAGACTTTCATCAAATGATGCTCATCTCTCTGAAAAATCCGGGTATCGTATCGTACATAGTGTAATGTCGTTGTCACTACATTATGTTAAAATAATTAAGTTTGGAATTACACACCCATCTCATGAGTAGTAAAACAAAAAGTAAGACTCCGCGTAATACCCTAAATTTGCGAATTAAGCCAGAAGAACGCAATTTGATCGATATGGCAGCCAAAGTGAAAGGTAAGAATAGAACTGATTTTATTTTGGAAGCCGCGCGGAATGCTGCGGAGGAAACTTTGCTCGAACGTACTATTTTTTTGGCTAGTCCAGAGGCTTATGCAGAATTTATCGCACTTCTAGATGCACCACCTCAACCTAATGAACGTTTACGCAAAACCATGCAGACGCTCGCACCTTGGGAGAAGGAATGAATTTGACACCACCTGAACCTCTGGCTAGTTATCACTCAATCACTGATTTTTCCTGCGGAATTACTTCTCTTGATGATTGGTTGAAGCGTCGAGCTTATGCTAATCAAGCCAGTGGTGCAACTAGAACTTTTGTTACCTGCGTTGACAATAGGGTAGTTGGGTATTACGCCCTTGCTTCCGGGGCGATTAGTATACAATCAGCTAATGGTAAATTTCGGCGGAATATGCCTAACCCAATTCCAGTGGTAATTTTGGCACGATTGGCAGTAGATACTTCTTACCAAGGTCAAGGTTTAGGATGCGGTTTATTTCGTGATGGTGCGCTACGGGTTGTTAAAGCGGCTGATACCATTGGTATTCGGGGAATTATTGTTCATGCTATTTCAGAAGAAGCTAAGAATTTTTATTTGGCTTTAGGTTTTGATGTGTCTCCTCTTGAACCGATGACGTTGATGATTACTCTTAATGATTTACGCGCTTGTATTGCTTAGTGCAGGGGCAACACGGGGTCAACCACAGGGGGTTTGCCCCTACAGGTACGTTTAAGTCCAGAATAACTTTGCTTATGGCCTCATGAACAAGATATTTGCCCTGATACACTTTACTTAGATTCAGTTAAACTAAAATGATCATCATCTTGCTTGTTAACTAACGAACAATTGACAAACTGATGATCCTGTTATACTAAATTAGGTATCAACCTTAATCATTATCCCCAACATGGGAGATAAACCCATTTACTGGATTGGGACGTTAAGGGAAGATATTAGAGATTTTCCTGAAGACGCAAAGCGTAAAGCAGGTTTTCAACTGAGAGCTATTCAACAAGGAGAGAAACCCAATGATTTTAAACCCATTCCCATTATTGGTCAAGGAACAGAAGAAATTAGAATTTGGACAGGAGAAACCTACAGAATCTTTTATGTGGCAAGGTTTAAAGAAGCGATTTATGTCCTTCATGCTTTCGGTTAAAAAACACAGAAAACCTCGAAAAAAGAAATTGAATTGGGACAAAAACGTTATCAACAAATGATTCAATTTAGACAACAATTACAGGAGGGATAACCATGACACAATCTAACACTATTGAGATCACTTTTGGTAGCGATAACATCTTTGAAGATTTAGGATTTAACAGTGAAGAAGCAACTAACTTAAAAATTAGAGCCGATTTGATGTTAACCTTGCGGTCTTTTATCCAAGAAAAAAGATGGACACAGCAAGAAGCCGCCACTTTTTTCGAGGAAACAAAACCGAAAATTAGTGATTTAATGAATGGAGAAATTAGCCGTTTTACTGTTGATAAATTACTCAGTCTTTTAGATAAAACGGGAATAAAAGTTAAACTCGAAATCTTCACCAAGTAACTTAAAATCATCAACAATTGACCATAAACAAGGGTTACATCCACATGGGAAAAGGATTTAATTCATCTTCCGTTAAAGCTTCTTTTAACCATCCCATGCTAACAGGAACATCATACAATCTTCCTGTCCCTAAACGCTTCCACATATGACGCATTCCGGGGACAATGACTTTAGCTACTCTTAAACCAATATCAGGACGAGTTTGGTCTAATACTAACATTTCCATCCCTTTTGACTCAATCTCTATAATTTGATTGATTAATTCATTTGTTCTACTTAAGAGATTACGCCATTATACCATAAAGTGACCCTTTAAATCTAATATAAATCTAATATAAATCTCATATAAAAGTTAATATTCTGCTCAAAAAAATATATTAGAAAAGTATTAACTTTAGAGATTGCCATTACCCAAAATAAAACTTATTCTGGTATCAAAGGTGATTAAACAAATCACTTTTAACCCAAAAAACCTGATTTTTCTGGAAGAAACAAATTATGAACACTGTGACTATGGCTGTAACCAATCAATTAAACGCACCCGTAGGTGGTTCTTTTCTTGTAAGAAATAGTGGAGGATATGTTTCTCGCTTTTCAGTCTCTTACAAATTTGAAGGCCAAGATTTTAGTAAAGATAGTGGAGAGTTTACTGCAGGTGTTAACAAATCTATCAGTATCCCTGCAGGTGCTACTGAAATTCACTTAAAAGTTGAGGAAGCTTGGTTTATTGGTTCTTGGAGTACTATTTTTACTCAAGATTTTAATAGCCCTGTTACCAAATGTTATGAGATATCTGGAACAACACTTAATCCTAGTTGGAAAGAAATCTCTTGCTAATGATCGCCTAAAGTTAGAAACGAAACCCAACATTATTCGTTCTTCCGAACTTACACTGTAGAAAATTCCTCAAGCTCCCTCTGGGGTTAGCAATGCTCTAAAGCTGATAAATATTAATCTAACAAAAACTCAAAGCTTTAGTGTACAAACTTTACAAGGGTAAGTTGCTGATAGTTTTACATGACAAGTTTGGAAGAACCACATTATTTAAGGTGTGTTACTATGGTGACATACCTTTTATCTATCTGTCATGAGGGCAGCTTATCCATTTCTGGCTCAGATCGGTTAGAATTGAAAAGTTATCAGCCTGGAAATTCGTTTTATCCTCGCGCTCATAATAAAATGTAGAACAAGCTTCTAGTTTGTCAGGGATAAAATACCTGTACTTTGTTAATTCTCTATGTACCCTATAATGACCATTAAGCCTTAAACTAGGAGAAAAACTGATGGAAAAATTGATCCAATTACATATTGAAAAGCTACCCGAAGGATTCTATTTAGCAACCTCCGATGACTTACAGGGATTAGTTGCACAAGGGAAAACCCTTAAAGAAACCCTAGAAATTGCCAGAGATGTCGCTCATCAATTAATCGAGGCTAAAAAACAACGCAATCAAATTGATAATTTAAAAGATATAGAAGATGATTTTTACTACCCTTTAGTTGTCTAAACAGATTAAAATAAAAAATGGGAAGATTATCAGGATTTCGGTATCGTGATATTATCAAAAAACTTAAAAAGCTTGGTTTTGTTTTAGATCGCCAAGCCGCAGGTAGTCACGAAATTTGGTACAATCCAGAGACAGAGAACTATACAACAATTCCTAATCATTCTGGTGATCTACCAGAGGGGACTGTAAGAGCTATTCTCAAACAGGCTGGCATTAGTCCAGATGATTTTTTACAAACAAAATAAAAACTTAATTTGTAACCATTCAGTTATAATGTCCCCTATTCCAAAGCATTACATCCACATGGGAAAAGGATTTAATTCATCTTCCGTTAAAGCTTCTTTTAACCATCCCATGCTAACAGGAACATCATACAATCTTCCTGCCCCTAAACGCTTCCACATATGACGCATTCCGGGGATAATGACTTTAGCAACTCTTAAACCAATATCAGCACGAGTCTGATCTAAGACTAACATTTCCATCTCCTTTGACTCAACAATTCGCTGACACAATTTAACATCCTCGAATAAATCATCACTAGCTAATTGTAAATAATCATTACTTTTTTTCGGTATTATTTTACTATCGGGAACTAAATAAGATTGATTGCTTAACCTTGCAGTTTGCCACCATTTAACCGCCAAAGGATCAGCAGAAGGATTATAAATCGTTGTCCCATCTTCCTTAAAAGATAACACATTCGGTAAGATTTGATTAACCTCCGTTAACGCCCGACTAATGGCAATTTTCGGGTCAAAATGCGCCCCATACCCTAACAAAATGTCCTCCACTTCCCGCTCCTTTCTCGGACTAATAGCAGCAAAACAGGGAATATTCAAATCACTGGTAATATCTAACACCCATAGCTCCCGATTTAACCCCTCATAATATTGCTTTAATTGCTCAAAATATGGCTCATTAAAGCTCTCTAAATTAACGGAAGGTTTAACTAATTGATTATACCACCATAAGGCCACACAATCTCGTTCCACTAACTCCATAAATCCTTGTAAAATCGCTTCTTCTATCGTATTTCCTGCGGCGCAGCCATTAGAATCAGCCCAACAATCTAAGGGTTCAGATTGAGGATAACCATAATAACAATATACCGTCGGTAAATACTTAAAATCTTGAGCAGTTAAAGACCATACAGGTGTCCAATCAATCATTCTAGTTTCATCAAAAGGTTCAGGGACTTTTTGAAACCATCCTTGATTCTTCGCATTCCATTCTTCTCGATGTTGATATTGTTTTTCACTAAAATTCATACATTTGTTAGGATGAATAGCTTTATCTCCTAACTCTTGATAATTCGCTTTTTCTCTGATTTCATTCCCTTGAAAAACTCCCGAATAGCGCTCAATAGCTTCACAAAATCCACTTGCTTTTGCTTGACTATCTGTGCGGCCTTTTCCCGCACTTCTACCTCCAATATTTTGCCGTAAACTGTCTAAATCATCAAAGACACTGCGAAAATGATGTTTCGCTACATAAGTATGAACTAAAGCATTCCCTTGTATCTTATTTAATTCTCGCACAATTCCCGTAATGGGACTGATAAGATGTTGATAGGTTCTTAAGGTTTCTTCAGGAGAACAAAAACGATGTCCCCCATCACTGGTAAAAGCCTTTTTACGATGTCCCAAAACCACAGGTAAAGGTGTTTTATTTAGAGAATATCCACAACTAGGACAGTTCGGACGTTTAACTAAAATATGCTCTTGAAATTGTAAATTTAAAGTATCATAAGTCATCATTGTTCCTTCTAAACGTTGATTTTTACCTTGAATAATCCACTTAAAAACCTCCATAGCCGTCAGATTTAAAACCGTCTGTATTGTCGCTGAAGAAAACCCTAAAGGGGAAATTAAAGAAATCTTATTTTCTCTCTGTCTAATAATAAATTCCTCCACGGGACGATTATCTCGTAATCGTTGAGCCAAACAATGCCAACAACCAGTTTTATCGGGATCAAATAAGGGACCAATCCATGCTAGGTTTCCCAGGGGATTAACTAATAACCAAGGCTTTTGCAAGACTAAAGCTTGTTGATTAATACTCTCTAAATCAGGATGAAGATAATTATCGGTTAAAATAATGGTTAAATCCCCTTCATCTGCGACTTGAACTTGCAATGAATTTAAAATATTGATCAAATCTTGCTGGGGAATTGAGCCTAGGCTTTTAACCGTAACCTTCAGAGATTGTAATCGTTCAAAAGCTTGGGCTTGAGAAACCTGAAGATGATGGCATAAAATTGCTAGATTAGACGGCAATAATTCTTTTTTTTCTAGTAAAAACCCTCGTTTATATAACTGAAAAATCGCTTTTTGAATTGCCAGACTATAATTAATAATCACTGCGAAGGAATTAGCATTATTGGGATTGATTTCTTGATTTTGTAAAAATTCTAACTGAAGAATATCAATAATTTCATCAAGATTACGTTGACCATCGATTAATCTTACTAAACGATAATAAAGCGGCTCTTGAAAACAGATAGATTCTCGCTCAGATAGAAAAAATACCGTATTTGGTTCTAAGGTTTCAATTGAGTAGGCAGGATTCCAATCAAGCTGGTTGAACACAATTTTTACTCTCTTTTTAAGGGATGTTAAGGTTAATTATATACCTATAATATCAGTTTGATAGCAGTTATCTTAATGGTGAGCTGCGAAGAGTGTAAGTTGGGTTGAACGATAGTGAAACCCAACCGTATTTTATCTATTCCTTGCTGAGATTCAGTTAAAATTGTAGCGTTATCAGCATGAGTTAGATAGAATCCAACATCCATGATCATCTCTCTCAAAGAAGCTCAGGCTAAACTCCCCGAACTGATTGACAATCTCAAACTGGGGGAAGAATTGTTAATCACCGACGATAATCATCCAATTGCCCAATTAATCGGGCAAATACCCATACCGCCCCAACGCCCTAGCCCTGGACTATGTCAAGGAATGATTACCATCGTAGCTGATGACGAAGAACATTGGCAAGATTTTTTGAAAACTTAAATAGAGATTTAACATTATGACTAAATTAGATATAGCTCAAGCTAAATCCGATCTCTCAAAACTTCTCGATTTGGCAATTAACGGAGAGGAAATCGTTATTATACAAGGCGACGAGCCAGTAGCCAAAATTTCCCCCATCAAACGACCCTTAAAACGAGGAAGTGCTAAGGGAAAAGTATGGATGAGCGATGACTTTGATGAACCTCTTGAAGACTTTCAAAATTCCAGGGAATGACTTTTTTATTGGACACACATATTTTTCTTTGGTTTGTTAATGACGATCCTAGATTAAGCAATGCTCTCAAAGATTTAATTGAAGATGAGAACAATTTTAGTTATCTTAGTATCGCCAGTCTTTGGGAAATGTCTATTAAATAGAATTTAGTAAAGTTAAGGTTAGTTCCTTACTAGGAAGAGTTTATTGAGAAAGAAGTGAACGAAAGTAGGATTGTTTTACTAAATCTTGAACTAGGGCATCTAAAAATTAATGCTTCTCTACCTTTTCACCATAGAGATCCTTTTGAACGCATTATTATTGCTCAATCTATGGCTGAAAATCTCCCTATCATTACAAGTGATTCAATTTTCATTCAATATTCGATTGCGCTTATTTAGTGTAACTCAACAAATGAAAATATTATTGATCTTAGATCAAGATGAAGGAATAGCTCCCAATGATCCAGCCCCTTCTTCTCGATTAGATTGAAACAACGAAACCCAACACTAATAAAGGTGTGTTACTTTAGTGACATACCCTTTACCTATCAGCGGCGATCGCTTATAGCTCTCTCTATTAATCAAACTTTGGCAAGACGCGATCGCATAGAAAAAATTGTTATTCCGCCATCAGGATATGGTATAATGCGGGATATTTCAGTTGGCAAAGGGGCAATGATTTGGAACTAGCATTTGAAGGGGATAAACAGTTGTAGAACGTTCAGAGGTGCTGAGAGAAAATTGGAAAAATGGATAAGAATAGGCGGAATATTAGATCAAAGTAGTGCTGGTATGATTCAGAAGCATTTGGCGGGTATCTGTAATTACTTTGAAAATCAGACAACCAATGGATTAACTGAGGGAATGAATACCAAAATAAAGCTTATTAAAAGAATAAGTTATGGATTTACCAATTTTGAACATCTTCGACTTAAGCTGTTTGCTTGCTTTAATTCATAACAAAAATTAACACAGGAAAACCAGAAGAGCCGAAGCGGTGGCGAAAAAGGCCCAAGATGGAATTATTAGGGTTTAGTTGTCAGTTGTTTGTGATCAGTCATTTGATCGCTCATCGTAGGATTAGTGCGATCGATTTTGTTTGGGGTATCTAGAATGATAAAATGGGTGACGTTCAAAGCATCATTCATTAGCTATGACCACAACCTACAAAGTAGAAATTTCTCATTTAGGAACAACACAAACGATCGAAGTTAGGGAAGATCAAACTATACTACAAGCGGCCTACGATGCGGGGATTGACTTACCCAGTTCTTGCAATGCGGGCGTATGTACTACCTGTGCCGCTCAACTTTCCCAGGGTAGCGTCGAACAAGGTGAGGGCATGGGATTATCCCCCGACCTGCAAAAAGAAGGCTATGCTTTGTTATGTGTGGCCTATCCTCGCTCCGATATTAAACTGGAATCTGGCAAGGAAGAAGTAGTTTATCAACGTCAATTCGGAAAACCCTAGGCCAAACTGGGGTTAAGATGACAAATTTTCGGGGGTTTCCCCCCAAAAAAACCAGATTTAGAGCCAATCAGACCGGCAAACCCTAACTAATAGCCGAATGCTGACCACTAAGGGAGAACTTTTGCTCTGCACTCTTGAGGGCTGCTTTCATGAAACCATAAAAGAGAGGATGAGCTTTATTGGGACGGGAGCGAAATTCGGGGTGAAATTGGGTAGCAATAAAGAAAGGATGTTTTGGTAGTTCGATAATTTCCACCAAACGACCATCAGGAGAAGTGCCACTCACCAGATAACCAGTCTCGAAAAAGAGACTACGATAGGCATTATTGAACTCGTAACGGTGACGATGGCGCTCATAGATAACCTCTTGACCGTAGAGAGAGAAAGCCAGACTATCGGGATTTAAACGACAGGGATAGAGACCTAAGCGCATTGTTCCCCCTAAATCTACCACATCTGCCTGTTCTGGCAGTAAATTAATCACTGGATTCGGTGTATCCTCTTCAAATTCGGAACTATTAGCCCTTTCCAATCGGGCCACATTGCGACCCCATTCGATAATCGAACACTGCATCCCTAAACAGAGACCCAAGAAAGGAATATTATTGACCCTAGCATACTCGATCGCCTTAATTTTGCCATCCACACCCCTAATACCAAAACCACCTGGTACAACAATACCGTCAACACCGCTTAAATGAGCTTCGGCCGAATCGTGGTCCACATCTTCGGCACTTACCCAACGCAATTCTATCTCGCTATCAAGGGCAATAGCAGCGTGTTTCAAGGCCTCTACCACCGAGAGATAAGCGTCCCCCAATTGCACATATTTACCGACGATAGCTATCTCTAATTTTTGACCGGGGGATTGCATCTGTCGGATGAGATTTTCCCACTCCTCCAGATGGGGGTATCGGGGACCCAGGTTTAATAATTCTAGGGTTTGTTGCGCTAATCCCTCTTTTTCCAGATTGAGAGGCACTTCGTAGATACTGCTGGCATCCTGAGCAGTAATCACCGATTCCACCGGCACATCACAGAAAGCTGAGAGTTTTTCTTTTAACCCCGGTTGTAGGGGTAGATGACAACGACAGACTAACACATCCGGTTGAATACCGATCGATCTTAATTCCTTGACCGAGTGTTGCGTCGGTTTCGTTTTCATCTCCTTAGCGGCCGGAATCCAAGGAATTAGGGTAACGTGCATATAAACCACGTTATTTCGACCTACATCCTTCCTAAATTGCCTAATTGCTTCTAAAAAAGGCAAAGATTCGATATCTCCCACCGTACCACCAATTTCTGTGATGACAATATCGGGGTTGGTATCTTTGGCCACCCGGAGAATCCTTTCCTTGATTTCGTTGGTAATATGGGGGATTACCTGCACCGTTCCCCCCATATAAGCACCACGGCGCTCTTTATTCAATACCGCTTGATAAATCGAGCCGGTAGTCACACTATTGAGACGGGAGAGTTCCGTATCGGTAAAACGTTCGTAGTGGCCAAGGTCGAGGTCGGTTTCGGCCCCATCATCGGTGACAAATACCTCTCCGTGTTGAAAAGGACTCATCGTACCCGGATCCACGTTGATATAGGGGTCTAATTTCAGAATTGAGACGGAATAATCCCGACTTTTCAACAATCTTCCCAAACTAGCAGCGACAATTCCTTTCCCAATGCTGGAGACGACTCCCCCAGTGACAAAGACAAATTTACTCATAAAATTCTTCCTGCGATCGATTATACCTAGCAAGGGGTAAGAGTTTTCGGGATGGGGTTGACCCTGAGAGAAGCCGAAGGGCGGTGTCATTTTCCCAGATTTCATTATAACCGGAGGATCTATACCCCGATCCTCGTTTTAGCTCCCTCTCGAAAATCTATTGGACCACAGCTTAATCCGTCTTCAGCCGCCTTCATCCCGATCATCTAAATTTTTCGCTACAATCGAGAGTACTAAGACTCAGGCAATTGTAAAGTAATATTAATGATAGATTTTAATACTCTCGCTGAATTTTCCCGCAACTATTGCGTCTCGATTTGTGCCTTTTTAGTACCCGCTAACTTAGTAACCACCCTTTTAACGGTTCTTTTTCTCTATTTCGGTCGTCCTACCCGTCAAATCTTCCCCATTGCTTCCCTAGCTTTGTTGTTCGCTGTCACCATGTTTTTCCACGTCGCCACCTGGTTGATGATTGGTGTGGTTATGGCCCCCACTTTTATCCTCTTTGGACTAGGTTTAACCTGTTTTGTGATCAATTTTCAAGCCATTAGCGATCGCCAAAGCTTGGAACAGTTATTACACACTGGTGTTAGTCGTCTGGCCCGCTCTTTCAACTAAGGAAAAGCGCCAAGACTTCCCCCTTCCCACTTCCCCCATAGTTGAACCAATAGGCTAATCTTGATGCGTCCAAGAGCGATGGGCCAGACGCAAACCCCAATCGAGCAGATAACCAATCGCGCCAATAACGAGAATCACCGCCATCAACTCCGAATAAGCGAGTCGATCGCGTGTATCGAGAATATAATAGCCCAAACCCGCACTAACCCCCAGCATTTCCGCCGGGACAAGAACGATCCAGATAATACCTATAGCCAAACGGAAACCAGTTAGGAGATGGGAGAGGATCGCAGGCAGAATAATCTGGAAAACCGTTTCCCCTCGGGTAGCACAGAGACTGCGGGCTAAAGTCAACCAAGAGCGATCAACCGCATTAACCCCGGCAGCCGTATTGAGAAGGATCGGCCAGATAGCCGCCACCGTCAGCAAAAAATACACCGGTAGATCACCAATTCCCAAAACCATCACCGCTAAAGGCATCCAAGAAAGGGGCGAGATCATGCGTAGAAATTGAAATACAGCCGACAAAGCCGATTCAAGGGAGCGATACAACCCGATTAATACCCCCAACGGCACACCGATGGCACTAGCGAGAACCAAGCCCACAATAACCCGGCGGCAACTGGTGAGGATATGGGGCATAATCTCCCCCCCAACAAAAAGACGTAATAAAGCGACAAAAGATCGCTCAGGGGAAAAATCATTTAAAATCGGTTTTGAGTGCCATAGAGGACTGGTAAATAGCCACCAGAGCAATAATCCAAAACCGATACCCCATAAGGGTAGTAAAGATATTGGCGGGGAGGTCAAAGATTGTGACTTCATAGGTTCAGACCTTTAAAATTTGATCGTCTCGATGCGGGAGAGATTATTCGGTAAGCCGAAAGCTTTCGGTCCGCCCACCTGTTGCAAGGCATTACGGACAAAAGAGTCATCCACGAGATCCCGCGCCACCTGTCGGGGTTGCAGTTTTTGGAGAAAATCCGTATTTCCTTCCACCTGAGTGGTTTTGAGCAAGCGTACCAGTTCCGACCTATAGGAAGGGAAAGGATAGGGCTGGAAATCGATCCGGTTGACTTGCCAAGCTGGATTCTCGATCGCCCCGTCTTTTTTATAGAAATTGCGATCATAGTAAGTAAGCGCCCGTTGCAATACCGGCAGCGGGTGAGGCGTATATTTTCCACCATCTTTAGAGAGAATCCGAGCTACTTCGGAGCGATTGCCCCGGGACCAGAGTTGGGCTTTAACGAGGGCGTTTACCACCCTCTGCGTCCATTGTTTCCGTTCCTTAATATCCTCCTCGTGAACAAAGACGACGCAACAGGCGTGATTCTTCCAGACATCGCCAGTGAAACGGAGAACCCTACCGGTTTTTAGATTTTCCGCCGCCGCGTTGAAAGGTTCAGCAACGATATAACCGCCGATGCTCTTATTGGCGAGGGCTGATACCATATCCGGGGGCGGGAGAACCACTAGATTAACCTCGTTAGAAGCGATCGGCGCGTCCTTGGCTTTGCGAACTATTTTCAGCCCGTTACGTTGTAAGAGTTGTTGCAAGACCAAATTATGAATCGAATACCAGAAAGGAACCGCGATCGTTTTACCTCCCAATTCCCTGGGATTTTCAATATCGGGAAGGACGGTGAGGGCTGAACCGTTGGTATGGTTCCAAGCGACGATTTTAGCGGGGAAATTGCGCCCGTAACGAATCCAGATCGAGGTGGGAAAAAGAACATGAATAACGTTCACCTGCCGAGCGAGAAAGGCTTCAACAATCTGCGCCCAAGAACGGAATAGGCGCGGTTGTTCTGTAGTTAAACCTTCCGCTTGATAAAGTTTTCGGGAGTGGGCTACCAATAGGGGGGCGGCATCCGTAATCGGTAGATAACCGATTTTCACAGGCTGATCGTTGGCATTGGCGTGAACGGGGAGATTCCAATTATCGGCGGCGATCGCTGCTCCGAAGGAACTGGTAAACAGTGCCGAAAGTTTCAGGAAATCTCGACGGCTCATGCCGCAACAAGCACAATTATGGTGTAGGTTCATGGATTTACAGTGTCATGACAAGGGCTAATTCTTGAAAAATTGACTGGCGTAGATCACTCAAAAGCTTGGCTGACTCGAAACGGGGTTTCGGCATCGAGATGGTCCATTCTCGGCGGATGCCCACCGGATGACGGCCCATGAGAAGAACTCGATCGGCTACTAATAAGGCCTCGTCGATGTCGTGGGTAACGAGGAGAACCGTGCTGTTATAGAGAGCTATGACTTCTAGGAGGAGTTTTTGCATCTCGAAACGGGTGATCGCGTCGAGGGCGCTAAACGGCTCATCCAGGAGGAGGAGAGAGGGGCGCCGGGCGAGGACGCGGGCTAGAGAAACTCTCTGAGCCATACCGCCCGATAGTTGATGAGGATAGGCACGCTCGAAGCCCTCTAGTTTGACGCTTTTAACGGCGGTGTGAACCCTTTCGCGTAATTGCTGATGATCGAGGCGGGGCATCCGCTTTAATTTCAAACCAAAAGCCACGTTTTGCCAAACGGTTAACCAAGGTAAAAGGGCGGGGGATTGAAAGACGATCGAGCTGCGGATGTCTGGGGCTTGTAAGGGTCGTGAGTGCAATTGTATTTCTCCGCCATCGGCACTCTGCAAACCAGCGGCGGTAGCAAGGAGGGTAGATTTACCGCAACCACTGGCCCCAAGCAAACAAACCACCTCACCGGAGCGCACCTGTAGGTTAATATCCTCAAAAACGGTACGGTAGCCATGGCGGGTTTTATAGCGTTTATGGAGATTTTTGAGGGTGAGGACGGGGTAATCCGTGGCGACGCTCATTCTCTCACCCCCGCTCGCTCGAGTTCGCCAGGGAGAATTTTATCGGTAGAGGACTGACGTTGTAATTCTCTTTCTAGTTGAATCAGGCTCGGAGTTAACACCGGTAAAAAGGCGACCTCGCGCAGCCGTCGGGCCGTGTCGCTATTACGGAAATAGCCTTTTCCTCCCTTAATTTCCGCTTCTAACCATACGGATTCCACCGCTAACCGGGTAATGTCCACTCTGAGGGTGAATAGTTGGCGTGTTCGTCCGAGATCGAAGCTTTCTAGGGTGCTGAATTGCTCGATTGTCTTTTCTAGACGAGTCAGACGCTCCCGGGCGAAGAAATAACGATCGCTGGCTACCGCTGCCTTTCCCCCTAAACTTTTCTCTGTCTCCCCAAGGGATTTACGCGTAATGCCAAGGGCCAGTCCGCATTGTAACAGCAAGAAACAGGGGCGGACTGAGGGTAAAAATTTTGCTGCTTCCAAGCTGATAATCCAGTCGTGAGATAACTGAACTCGATCGAATTCAAGGGTACTGGTGCGGGAAGCCTGTAAACCCAATAATTGTAGGTCTTCACCCCGTTTTAACCCCTCTGCGAAGGAGGGAAGGGCGAGGATAAGAGTTTCTCCCGATGTAGTTTGAGCGGCAACGGCTACTATGAATTCTCCGTTAGAGTCGAGGTTAGAGGCCCAGGGCAGGAAGCCATTAACAGTGACGTTTTCTCCCTCGATCTTTGCCTGTAAACGCAGCTCCTCGATCCCGCCGAGGTACTTCATGGCGTTGGAGAGTCCTGTGGCTCCGGCTATCTCTCCCTTGAGAACAGCAGGTAGAATTTTGTTTTGTAGGTAAGTGTTATTACTGGCGGCCAGATATTGGATGAAGACGCGCTGACACCAGAAAACAAAACCGGTGGTCAGGCAGCATTGGGACACAGAGGAAATCGCCTCTACTGCCTGTAATAAGGAGCCACCCCGGCCTCCTAAGCTTTCAGGTATAGCATAGCCGAACCAGCCCGATTCTCCTAGCTTGGTTAGGGCCCAACCGACGTTGAGATTAGCTGTACCGTTGTTGAGGTCAGTGGCTCTTTCTTCCAGAAAAGAAAGGATTTCGGAGCCTCGATCGAGCATAATTGTTCTCTCCTAGGGGTGAATATTTTCAATCGAGGTCAAACTATCTATAGGTGCGCCGACCACTTCTCTGGCTCTTTTTACCGCCGCTTCATCGGGACTATCGTAGAAACAGAGACATTTACTCAAGTCTTCGCAAATATATGTACGCTCGAAACTGACTTCCGGCACTTGAGCATAAAGGGGGGTTTTCTCCGCTTTTCGTTGCAGGTAAGTTTCCATCGTTAGCCCCGGGGGTAAATTCCACTGTACTAGATAGTTGGCTTTGTCTTTGCGCTCTCGCACAGTGGCTAAGTCCTGCCCAATCAAGCGCATTTCCTTGATTAGTTGCCAACTTAGCCCAGCGTTTTCTAGTACTTGTTCGAGGGAGGCGCGATCGATCGCTTTGATAATCAGGAATAACCGCCCTTCTGTTTCACCGATTAGGGCTTCGATTAACTCTCCCTGGGATTTTGATGCGAGTGTGGCAATGCGCTCCAATATCTCGCTCACCTCTTCTTTTGTCCTTTCTTGTCGATCATCCTCTACTAGATATAGAGTCATAATTCATCTCAAATACATTTACAATACATTTGAGTTTACTGTCTTTGGGAAAAAAAAGCAATATTTTCAAGAGCCTGAAAACGAGGTGACACAGGAGTAGATGGTTCAAGACCGTTTCGCTCAAGTCGTGGCCAGAACCCTTGCCTTGGGTGATATGCGCGACCCGATTTTTTCGATAAACGCCCTTATCTGGCTGGATTTTTTTCAGCCTTTTTTGTGGCCAAAGACTTGACAAACTCCAAAATTTCTGCTAACCTTGTAGTATAATGGGAATCCGTGTCGGCCTACGAACGCTCTTTTTAACTCTTTCTCAAGAACAAAAATTTTAACCCGAATTGCCGGTAGTAGCTAAACTAAGAGCAGTACCACGGGAAACGGTGACTATGGAAGTTATTTGCACGCGTCCACACTGTCCGAGACCGCGTAATCAATGCCTAGACCTAGACGATAGCAATCTTTTAACCTCGATCGAGCAGAAATATTGTATTACTTGCGGGATGCCATTAATTTTGGGTGGACGTTATTTACCAGAACGTCTATTGGGAAAAGGAGGATTTGGAGCGGCATTTTTAGCAGTAGATCGTTATAGTCCCAAAAAAGCTAAATGTGTACTCAAACAATTTCAACCTTCCGGTAATTTAAGTCCGCAAGCTTTAGAAAAAGCAAAAAACTTATTTTTTCAAGAAGCGCACGTTTTAGAAGATTTAGGAAGAGAACATCCCCAAATCCCCGATCTCTATGCTTTTTTCCCTTTAAAAGTCAAGAATCAATTAACGGGAGAAGAAGAGCAATTTTTCTATCTGGCCCAGGAATATATCGACGGTAAAAACCTAGAAGAAATTCTCCAACAGCAACAAAAACCCTTTCAAGAAAGTGAAGTTAAAAACCTTCTCAAAGAATTACTTCTTATCCTCAAATTTATTCATGAAAATGGTTCCATTCACCGGGATATAAAACCATCTAACATCATGCGCGACAAAAATGGTCGCCTCTATTTACTCGATTTTGGGGCAGTAA
Organism: Microcystis sp. LE19-8.1F; assembly: GCF_027531715.1. Lineage (NCBI taxonomy): Bacteria > Bacillati > Cyanobacteriota > Cyanophyceae > Chroococcales > Microcystaceae > Microcystis > Microcystis sp. LE19-8.1F. The sequence goes on from NZ_JAPZSO010000066.1 coordinate 34,426, forward strand.
AACAGGCTACCAATAATCCCAATAATACACAACAGAAATCCACAACAATTTACTCAGCTGGATTTGCTCCTCCCGAACAACAATTAGGCAATCAGGTATCGGCAGCCACAGATTTATATGCCCTAGCAGCTACCTGTGTTATACTCTTAACTAATCGCGATCCTGATGATCTATACGATCCGCAAAAACAGGTCTGGAATTGGCAAAATTATGCCCCTAATATCAGTGCAGATTTAGCCCAAGTATTCAATAAAATGTTACTAGCAAATCCCCGGGATAGATTTCAATCCTGTGGAGAAGTTTTAAGCGCTTTAAATCCTCCTCCCCCATCTCCTCCACCTTCTCCAATTCCTCCATCTTCCCCATCTCCTCCACCTTCCCCAATTCCTCCAGCTTCCCCAGTGATGAGAAAAACTTTCCGCTTTTCTCTTGGGGAAACTTTCGCTAATGCTGCCTTTACAGGATTTGAGGGGACATTATTAGTAATTGCCTTAAATAGTTTAGTCCCCTCGGCAGGAATTGTCATCGCCTTTATGATTTTAGGTGGCTTAGTTTTGGCATTATTTAAAAAAGTAATTGAAGGGAGAGATTTACCGATTCTAGCAGCAATTACCCTCGCCTTCCTGTTAATTCCGCAACTGCAAGGCAGCCTAAGTTTTCCTGAAATTGCTATCATTGCCGTGATGGCAGCCATCGGGGCAATTGCTATTACCGCCTTTTTCCGGTTAATATATCAGATAATTTTGCGATTATTTTAAAACCCTAAAAGTTTCAAAATTATCATCACTACCGCCAGTAATTGTGCCACCGAGGTCTAAAATAGTTTGCAGATAGTCGAGGACTTCCTGAGAAATTAACTCACCCGGCATCAAAACGGGAATACCGGGGGGATAGGGACAGATAACATCAGCACTAAGACGATCGAGGGCATTTTTCCGGGATACTATCTCTGTAGGGGCAAAAAAAGCCTTTCTAGGAGAAATAGTCGAATTTCCCGTGACTGGGGCAGGAGTGGGGGGTAAACTGGTAGAGGAAGGGGATTTAAGGCATTGAAAAGCAGTAATGAGGCGATTAATGTGTTCGCGATGATTGCCGATGGAGATAATAAAAGTAAGTTGGCTTAAAGTCGGTAATTCTGCGGTGACGGCGTATTTTTCTCGCAAAATATCGTCTATTTCGTAACCAGTTAAGCCAAAATCTTTGACGATTACCGTTAAACGAGTGCGATCGAACCAGTGACAACCCGGGATAGAATGGGGAAAGTCTAAAACAGAGATATTAGGGATTTTATTGAGTTCTTTTCGGGCAGTAGCGGCTAAATCGAGGGTTTTGGTCAGTAAATCTAGTCCTTGCATCGCCATTTGCTTTCTAGCACTATCAAGGGAGGCGAGAAGTAGATAACTAGGGCTAGTGGTTTGAACTAATTGTAAGGCTCGATCGACTTTTTCGGAACTAATGCGATCGCTTTTTAAGTGTAACATCGATGCTTGAGTTAATGCCCCTAAAACCTTATGGGTGGACTGAATAGCCATATCGGCGCCGAGAGACAGGGCAGCCGGAGGTAAATCGGGATGAAAGGCAAAATGCGCCCCGTGAGCCTCATCGACGAGCAGCGGGATAGAATAATGATTGGTAATCTGGGCGATAGTTTCTAAGTCACAGCAAACCCCTTGATAGGTGGGAGAGACTACCATCACCGCTTTGGCGTCGGGATGAAGTTTCAGGGCATTTTCGAGGGATTGGGGGGTTATATTTAAATTTAGATCGATAGTGGGATTATATTCGGGATTGATAAAGATAGGTCGCGCCCCGGAGAGAATTAAGCCCGAAATTGCCGATTTATGAATATTTCTCGCCAAAATAATTTTATCTCCCTCGCCGCAAGTGGCTAAAATCGCCGCAATAATGCCACAACTGGAACCATTGACCAAAAACCAGCTTTTATCTGCCCCAAATGTCTCGGCTGCTAAAATTTGCGCTTCTTTAATCACTCCCGTCGGGGCAAACAAATTATCAAGGTCGGGTAATTCGGGTAAATCGGCTTTAAAGACGCTTTTTCCCAGTAAATTACTTAAATCTTCCCCGATTCCTTCCCCCTGCTTATGCCCTGGCGCATAAAATGGTACATCCAAACTATTGACTTTTTTTTGCAGTTGTGATACCAATGGAGCGGATTCTGGTGAAGGCATTTTGGGGTGTGGGGGGTTTGTCAGTTATCAGTAAACAGTAAACAGTAAACAGTTACCAGTAAACAGTAATTAGTGAAGATTGATCGGTGAATAATATCATTTAAAACTTAAAACTTAAAACTTATCACTTTAATCTGATCACTGATAACTGATAACTGATAACTGATAACTGTTAACTATCTGTGCCTAACATTTGCAGTTTATATAAACTAGCGTAGAGGCCGTCTTTAGTTAATAAATCTTCATGGGTTCCCGATTCGACTAATTCCCCGCGTTTAAGGACAAGAATTCGATCGACATCGCGAATAGTAGAGAGACGATGGGCGATAATAATAGCAGTACGATCGACTAAAATCTGTTCTAAAGCTTCTTGAATTAATACTTCTGTCCCCACGTCTAAACTAGCGGTAGCTTCATCTAAAACTAAAATTTCGGGGTTACGAATAGCGACTCTCGCAAAAGCGAGTAATTGTTTTTGTCCTCCCGATAAATTTGCGCCCCGTTCCCGTAAACGGGTATTATAACCATCGGGTAACTCCTCGATCAAGTGATCGATATTGGTTAATTTAGCTGCTGCCTTCACCTGCTCAAAATCATAATTTTCCCCTAAAGTAATATTGCGAGTAACATCTCCAGCAAAGAGAAAAGTTTCTTGGAGAATGACACCGATATAACGTCTTAATTCCGCTTGGGGAAGATAACGGATATCGATACCATCCACTAGAATTCTGCCCTTACTTGGTTCGTAAAGACGACAAAGAAGACGAATAATTGAACTTTTTCCCGCACCAGTCGGACCGACTAAAGCGACTTTTTCCCCGGGATGAATGGTAAAATTGAGACCTTTGATAATATATTCATCGGGTTTATAACCAAACCAAACATTCTCAAAAATAATCTCGCCAGTTTGACGTTTTTCTGGGAAATAAAGCTCTTTAGAACTGTTAGTATCGGCGATTTCAATGGGAATACTAATTAATTCCCCAATGCGTTCGATAGCAGTAAAACCCGATTGAAACATGGTAAATTTTTCGGCAAACTGACGCAGGGGATTAAAGAGACGTTGGGAGAATAAAATAAAAGCCGATAAAACCCCAAAATCAATGGTTTTCTGGAGAATCAAAATCCCGCCTAACCATAATACTCCTCCCACGGCAATTAATCCGATCCATTCCAAAGTGGCCGACACAGCCGAATCGTAAAAAATTGTTTTATCTAGGGATTGACGATAGTGAGTATTGATAGAGCGAAACATTTCAGCGTTAAAGCGTTCGCGGCGAAATAATTGAACAATATTAACTCCGACTACATTTTCCTGTAATTGGGCATTAAGTTTTGATAATTCCTCGCGTACTTGATAGTTAGCGATGCGGTATTGTTTTTGAAAAAAGATAATTAAAGCAGTGACGGGAAATAACATCAACACCAACAATAGAGCTAATTGCCATTGCAGGGTAAACATGGTGATGATAATAACTAAAATATTGACCAGATCACTGACAACTCCGATCGCCCCACTAGCAAAAACTTCTCCTAATGCTTCCACATCGCTGGTTAAACGAGTGACTAAACGTCCCACGGGAGAGCGATCAAAAAAACTAGAGGAAAGGGAGGTGACATGGGTAAATAAATCTTCCCGGACATTAGCAGTAATTGACTGACCGACTTTCTGCACTAGATAACCTTGTGTTGTCCCTAAAATCAGTCGTAAAATAATCGCAGCCGACAGGATAATAATTAGGGTATTGATGGCTGCTGTTAAGGGCATTTGAGCCAAAAAATCCCAAGTTTGTTCCTTTTGCAAAAGGGAGACCGCTTGACCGATAATTAAGGGTTGGACTGCCCCCGTGAGAGATAGGGGAAAAAGAAGTATTAATGACCAAAATAGCAGGGCTTTTTGCTTTTTTGCGTAGGGAAGTAGTCTTAATAATAATCTCCAGTCATTTTCTTTGATCGGAGGGGACACAGGGGGGGATGATGGAGCCATATTCTCGGCAGCTGGGGAGAAATTACGCCCCTATTGTTAACTTTTCTAACAGGCGATCAATCTGAAAATGTTCCTCCATTAATTCTCGAATACAAGCAACTTTTACCTGTTCCTGTAAGCGAATCTTCCCGAAGGCCTGATCGACGATTTCCACGGTGGTGAGAGTATCTAAATTTACCGAGAGAATCGGTACTTCTAAATCCTCGGCCCGGCCTAGAATCAGGGGATCCGGAGAGATGGAACCGGTTAAGATTAAACAGGTGGTGGAAGTTTCTAGGGCAGCTAACTGTAGATCTGTGCGATCGCCGCCCGTAATCACGGCCATATTTTCCCCCTTGCGAAAATATTCTAAAGCGGCGTTGACATTCATGGCCCCGATCGCTAAACTTTCCACCATCCAATCCAAACGATCGGGCCGACATAGCACTTTTGCTCCTAAAAGATGGACAATTTCCCGAACACTAATACTACGCAGCAGTTTACTAGCGGGTAACAGTCCCAAAACTTCCACGCCTTGGCCAGCGAGATAGGGTTTCAGGAGGGATTGTACTTCATCCCAATCATCCGTGGGAATATCACTGATTACTACCCCCAGCAGCTGATTATTTAATTCCCGTTGCGCTTTCAGCAGACTCTCGGCAATTAGGGGAGAACTATAGCGGGCCACCAATAGGATCGGAGTCTGGAGAATTTTGGCCATCTCCCCCATGGATAGCTGAAAAATGCTCCCTTCCCAGAGGGTCCCCGGTCCTTCGAGAAGGGTAATATCACTGTTAACTCGATCGAGATAGCCGGCAAGAACATTGCCGTAGTCCTGTTTATCTGTACCTTGTAAACGTTTAGCAACGGAATCCACATCTGTGTAAATCACCGGTAAACGCAGCTGCTCGGGGGATAATTCTAGTAATTGCCGAATAAATTCTACATCCTCATCGACCAGTTGCCCATCGACGTAGCCCGGACAATTGCCCATTGGTTTGCCGTAACTTATCTCTAGTCCTTTTTGTCGCAAGAGATGCGCTAAACCGACGACAGTTCCCGATTTACCACTAAGGGGTTCTAGGGAAGAGATAAGTATAGATTTGGCTGATTTGGCCACGATTTGCTCCTTTTAACCCGTAAAATCCCGACTTTTATTCTTCAAATCGCAGGAGTTTCCGATAAAATCCCTGCGAAAAGTCGGCCGAACCTAGCTGCTTAAAGGTTTTAATCGCATCGATGAGATATTCGATCAACTGGGAGTTAATAATCGTCATCTCATAGCTTAGGTCGGCCTGTCCTTCAAATTGTAAACGACAACGGGTCAATTCCGAGGGCAATTTTGATACATACCAAGAGGCCACAAAGGGAATCCCTTCACTGTTTTCTATGCGACGACGACCTTCTAAAGATCCTCCTTGATACAAAGTGATCGCATAGGGCAGGATACTATGTTTGTCCTTGGCATAGTAGGGCATATATACTAGCACATCGGCCTTATTAGCGGGTTCCAATTGTTCGATAGTCGCCATAATTAGTTAATTCTTTGCTTCACAGCCAATTTACCAGTGACACTGATATTTTCGATATATTTTAACCGATCACTCAGGGAATCTCACTATCGAGAAAATAGGCAGAATTTACGGGCCCGATCATTTTCCTATACTGAGGTTATCGTCGGGCATAACTGGCATACTAACCCGAAAAACTGTGCCGGGGTAGAGGGAACTTGTTGGCTCGGGATTGGGACTGATAAATTCAATCGTCCCCCCCATGCTGGTAATTAATTCTTTGGCGATCGCTAAACCTAATCCCGTACCAGGTATATCTCCCCCCGCTTGCACTCCCCGGTAGTGACGTTGAAAAATTCTTTCTTGATCGCTCCTCGGAATACCATAACCCGTGTCTTTAAAAACAATTTCTACACTATTCTTAACATTTTTTACCTCGACGGTGACTTTTCCGCCGGCGGGAGTATATTTGAGGGCATTATCGATTAAATTGCTGAATACTTCCCGCAAACTGGGGATATTGGCGCGAATAAGTGGTATGTCTTCCCCGTGAATCGTTTCTAGACTGAGATTTCTCTCTTTGGCTACCGCTTGGGCGGAAAGGAGCAGCGGATCGAGAAGATCATGGAGATCGATCGGAGTTAGTGGGCCGCTGCCAGCAGGCAAGAGAAAGGCGGTGGGGGAAGATTGCCCTTGCAGGAGAGGAATATCGACAGTGGGGTAATTTTCGCTTTCTTGCTGAATTTGTGCCTCAAATTCGGCAATTAAGTCCCGAACTCGATCGCTTTCCCTCAATATACCGGTAATGGCGGGATCGTTACCTTCTTCGGCTAAAAGTCTTTTGAGCAGAAGTTTACCAAAGGTTTTTAAAGCGGTGAGGGGATTGCGGATTTGATGGAGAAAGGTATCGAGGCGCTGACTTTGCCATTGTCGATAATAACGTTCTTCTCCTAATTGGCGATCGAGTACACAGGCTAAAGCGAGGGTTTGGGTGATTTTTTCCATCTGGGTTAATTCCCAACTTTGCCAAGGTCGTTTTTCTCTGGTTGTCACCAATAATCCGATCATGCCCTCTTCATACATTAAGGGTAAAAACAAGCGATGACTGCTGACGGTCTCCTGATTACTCCAGAGGTGGGATAAATCTTCTAGCTTAACCGCAGTTAACAAGTCTGCCTCTGGTTGCCCTGGTTGTAAGGAAAGCCGCTTTTTTTGGGGATAAGGGGGATTAAAAGGAGGATAAACAACGACTGGGATTAAATTACTCGATAAAGGTTCAGTTAAATAAACCGCACTTCTGTCCGCTTCCATTTGCTCCCGCAAAAGTTCCATCTGTGCCTGACAGAGGGCAATAAAATCATCACTAAGGGGAGTCCGGGAAGGGGAGGAGAAGGCCATACCAAGAAAGTAAAAAGTAAAAAGTCAGAAAACCTAGATACAGCTAGGGTTGCGAGTTTTGTTTCCCAGTTTACACAGGAGAGAAGGGCGATCCTCTTGGGTCGAGGGCAGCCAGTAAAAAGCAATTAATTAGGACAAGGGTTTGCTCACTATTTTCGGGGTGGATCACGGTATGTATTAAAAAAAGTTTAAGAATAATAAGTTTTGTATCGGGATTTGGGGGTGTGTTTTTATAACAAAAACTTAAACATAGTCTCAGTCTAGCTTCCAGTCAAATTTGTTTGTAATTGGGTTGGTGAGAGACACTTGATTTCTTGGTCTAGAAGGGATATAATCGCTACGGCTTTTGTAACTATCATTACAACGATTAGCCAAAACAGGAGGTAATTGGGTTGGCCAGAAAACGGAAACGTAAAAGTCGCCGTCGTCAAGAAGGACGTAAGATACTTGAACTTGTACCCCAGTATAGTATTGAAAGTGGCGAAGATAAACCCGTAACTGCGGCGCGTAAGTATATTCAAGCTATAGGCATTAGCCCACCAGCTTTATTGATTGTTAAGCGTAACGAGCATACAACCGATCGCTATTTCTGGGCTGAAAAAGGACTGTTTGGAGCGCAATATGTGGAGGAAAACCACTTCCTCTTCCCAAGTTTGCGCGACCTGCAGCCCCAGCCCCAGCCCGTCAAAGCACCGGTAGCAGTTGCCAAATAACTCAAAGGACTATTAATCGTATCATGGAAAGTCAACTCGTTTACGGAAAAGTAAACGAGTTTTTTTTGAGCATAAGAGGAGAGGGGAGCTTTTTTTCAGTGAACAGTGATCAGTAAACAGTAATCAGTGAACTGAAAACTCACATCTGATAACTGATAACTGATCACTGACAACTGATTCAAAGCTGACGACCGACGAATGTTACGATTGTTACAACATCTTGACATTAATTCTGATATCCTGACAATGTGTCAATCTGTGCAGTAATGGGGCAGAAATTCAAGTGGTATCGATCCATATTTCTATTGTTGAGGGCAACCCGCACTTGCGATCGCTATTAGCTTGGCATCTGCAACAGGCCGGTTATTTGGTCAATCAATCGGCAAACCTGCAAAGTGCGCGTCAAGCTTTCCTTCATCGTCAACCAACCTTAGCAATTATCGATTCCGACTTGCCAGATGGGGATGGGATCGAACTCTGCCGTTGGCTTTATCAACAAAAACAGTCTTTAATACTGATTCTCTCGGCCCGTAATGGCGAAAAAGATGTGGTCAATGGTTTAAAAGCAGGGGCCGACGACTACCTGAAAAAGCCCTTTGGAATGCAAGAATTTATGGCTAGGGTAGAAGTGTTAACCCGTCGTTTACGCGGTGTGGCCGCTCCCCTACACTTGGATTATGGGGAATTAAAAATAGATTTAGCCCAACGACGGGTACAATTTCACGGGGAGTATATCGAATTAACGCCCCAAGAATTTAGTTTACTCTACGTTTTAGCCCAAGCGGAGGGAACACCCCTATCAAGAGCCGATTTGCTGCGTCGCGCTTGGCCCGAGGAAATCGATAATCCCCGGACAATTGATACTCATGTTCTCTCTCTGCGAAAAAAAATCGAAACCGATCCCAGGCAACCTAATTTAATTCAAACTGTCCGCAACGTCGGCTATCGTTTCAATCTAGAAATGTTGGCCGAGATGACTTCAGCTTTAGAAGCTAATATTATTGCCCCCACCAAAGGCAATCATAATGGCCATTCCATTAATAAAATTCCTGCTCACACTAAATCCGGTTATTAAAGACTGATTATCTATTCCCTCTTACCCCCCCTTGCCCCCCCTGCCCCCCCGATGTCGGGGGGGCAGGGGGGTGGGGGGTTGGGGGGGTTGCCTCTTGCATGAGTGCCTCTCCTCATAACTAGCCTATACTCAACGGATTTAGTAAGCTAAGACGCATTTAAAGCGCTTATTCTTAAGATTAGCCGAATCTCCCCCAATCCCTTTACTGTTGCCTCTTGCCTCTTGCCTCTTGCCTCGTCTCAACAAGCAATTTAAATGCGCGGGCAGCTTATCACAATGTTAGTCGTTAATTCTGGCTTTCTCCGACTGATTAGCAGATTTTTTGCTGAAATCGTCTCCTAACCACTGAATCGAAGCGAGGAGACGAAGGGCAAGTTAAACCATAGTCACCATTGACCGGTCCGCTTGTCGCTGAAATTCCGTCAATAAACGCCGGAATTCTTCGCCGTCAATGGTTTCCTGTTCAATCAGTATATCCACCAAGCGATCGATCGCCACACGATTGTCAAGGATAAGTTTTGTTGCTAAATCGTGGCATTGCTTGACAAGTTCCCGTACTTGTGCATCAATTTTCGCCATCATCGCGAAAGAATGGTCGGCATGATAACCAGCACCAGCACCACCGAGATAGGAATTGCCCTCCTCCTCTAGGGCAATCAATCCCAATTCCGACATTCCCAGACGCGTTACCATCTGTCGGGCCAGATAGGTAATTTTTTCAATATCATTACCGGCCCCGGTGGTCACTTCATCCTCACCGAAGACACATTCCTCCGCCACTCGTCCCCCTAATAATCCCGCAATTCGGGCTAATAACTGGGAACGACTGGTTAAACCCTGTTCTTCATCGGGAGTGAACCAAGTTAACCCCTGCGCTTGACCCCGGGGAATCAGGGTGACTTTTTCCACTTGATCGTGGCCGGGACAGAGAGTACCGACAATCGCATGGCCGACCTCATGATAGGCGATCAAACGCTTGGCTTTACTATCAACTAAAGCGCGCCCTTCCATACCGGCCACAATCCGATCGATGGCATCGTTGACTTCCGCCATGGTAATGGCCTCTTTCCGCCTTCTAGCGGTAAAAATCGCCGCTTCGTTGAGCATATTAGCCAAATCTGCCCCAGTAAAACCCGGTGTGCGCCTGGCGATCGCCTCCAGAACCACATCAGCAGCCACCTTTTTATCGCGAGAATGGACCTCTAAAATGCCCAAACGTCCCTTAAAATCTGGATAATCCACCACTACCTGCCGATCAAAACGACCCGGACGCAAGAGGGCCGAATCCAAAACATCAGGGCGGTTGGTGGCGGCAATGACAATAATGCCAGTATTTCCTTCAAAACCGTCCATTTCCGTCAATAATTGGTTCAGGGTTTGTTCCCGTTCATCATTACCTCCCCCATAACCGATCCCTCGTTGACGACCAACGGCATCAATTTCATCGATAAAAACCAAACAAGGGGCATTTTCCTGGGCTTTTCGGAACAGATCTCGCACTCGCGACGCACCAACCCCGACAAACATCTCCACGAATTCCGACCCGGAGATGCTGAAAAAAGGCACTCCCGCCTCTCCCGCGATCGCTTTAGCCAGTAAAGTTTTCCCCGTCCCCGGGGGACCGATTAACAGGACTCCTTTGGGGATTTTTGCGCCAATAGCCGTAAATTTTTCCGGTTGTTTGAGGAATGTCACCACTTCCTGTAAATCTTCCTTGGCCTCATCCACACCCGCCACATCATTGAATTCTATGCCAGTTTTCGCCTCCATCTGAAACCGCGCCCTTGATTTACCGAAGTTCATCGCTTGACCGGAAGCATTAGCGGAACGACGGATAATAAACACCAATAATCCCAAGACGATAATAATCACTAACAGGTTAGTGAGAACATTGATCAGGGCCGAATTGTCAGTGCGAGGGAGAATACCGTACTCAATTTTTTCAGCATCGAGTTTCTTGATTAATTCGGGATTTTGGTCAAATAAATTGACTTCTTTCGGGGGATCCTTGTCCGTTTGACCGACGAGGGTAACTGCTGCCTGCTGCAAAGAAGGATTGATTTCGACCTTTTTTACCTTTCCTTGCTCGATTTTCTCTAACAATTCACCGTAGGTGAGGGTATTTGGGTTTTTTTGACTCCAAGCAGCAGTGACATGGCCAAAGGTTTGCAGAATCATCCAAGTGGTGACAATCCCTTTCCATACTGGCCGATTACCACGATTCTTGGCTGACTTGGCTCTAACTACGGTGAGCGGAGATTTTTGATCCATAATTGACTCTATATCTAGTTACCCTGTATTCATTGTGACAGATCGACTTGATCGTGACCACTGTTCTGTTTTCCCCCAGGCACGACCCCGGGGGCAAATAGTGATGACGGTTTTTTGCTATACTGTATTCAGCTAGGTGGTCTAACAACTGCCTATCCCAATCACTAACAGTTTAGGGAAGTGGGTTTCGCCCGCTTTTTTTATTGTCTAAATCATGACCCATCCGCTCATCCCCGACCTGCTGCACCTAGCCACCCCTATCGCTGAAAACTTGGGGCTAGAAGTGGTCGATATCGTTTTCCAAACCAATAAAAGGCCTCCCGTCCTGCGCGTCGATATTCGCAATCTTGCGGGAGATACTGGTTTAGAGGACTGTGAGCAGATGAGTCGGGCTTTGGAAACCGCCCTCGACAGTCAAGAAATCTTACCAGGGGCCTACGTTTTAGAAATATCTAGCCCCGGCATTTCTCGACAACTGAGCAGTGAGCGCGAATTTCACTCTTTTAAAGGCTTTCCCGTCATCGTTACTGGCCAGGATAGCCAAGGAAAACCGCAAGAATGGCGCGGAAAACTGCAAGGTAGAGATGAGCAATCTATTTATCTTAACCAAAAAGGTCGCTCCCTGAGCATCGATCGCACCACTGTCATCAGCGTCCGTTTGGATGAGCAGCGCAATAATCAGTGATCAGTAAACAGTAAACAGTAAACAGTAAACAGTAAACAGTAAACAGTAAACAGTAAACAGTAATCAGTAAACAGTAATCAGTAAACAGTAATCAGTAATCAGTAATCAGTAATCAGTAATCAGTAAACAGTAATCAGTAATCAGGGATAAGGATGAAGATAAATAAATAACTAACTAACTGATTAACTTAAAACTTACATCTGATAACTGATCACTTACATCTGATAACTGATCACTGATAACTGCTCATTGATACAAGGCTAATAGCTAAAAAACTAATGACTCAAAAGTAAGGAGAAAAAAATAATTATGGCCACTGTTAATTTGCCTGGTTTAAAAATAATGCTCGAAGAAATTAGCCAACGACATAATTTGCCAAAAAATGCCGTACAGGAAGCCTTGCGTGAGGCACTTATCAAGGGGTATGAACGCTATCGACGCGCCCAAAGTTTAGAAAAAGCCGCTCAATTCCATGAAGATTATTTCAATAACTTTGATGTAGAATTAGACGTAGAAGAAGAAGGCTTTCGCATCCTTTCTACTAAAACTATTGTCGAAGAAGTGACCAATCCCGACCATCACATCGGCCTCAAAGAAGTGCAAGAAGTGGCCGATGAGGCCCAATTAGGGGATGAAGTAGTTCTTGATGTCACCCCCGACCAAAAAGAATTTGGTCGTATGGCGGCGATTCAAACTAAACAGGTTTTACTGCAAAAACTGCGGGATAACCAACGCAAACTGATTCAAGAGGAGTTCCAAGATCTGGAAGGAACGGTTTTACAGGCCCGAGTCGTCCGTTTTGAAAGACAGGCCGCTATTGTTATGGTACAAAGTACCTACGGTCAACCGGAAGTGGAAGCAGAACTACCCAAACGGGAACAACTGCCCAACGATAACTATCGCGCCAACGCCACCTTTAAAGTGCTGCTCAAAAAAGTCCTAGAAGGTTCTCACCGCGGCCCGCAATTAATCGTTTCCAGAGCGGCGGCGGGTTTGGTAGTATATCTGTTCGCTAACGAAGTTCCCGAAATCGAGGAGGAAATCGTGCGTATTGTCGCCGTCGCTCGAGAAGCCAATCCCCCCTCCCGTCACGTTGGTTCGCGGACAAAAATCGCCGTCGATACCTTAGAGAGAGACGTGGATCCGGTTGGGGCCTGTATTGGGGCCAGAGGTTCGCGGATTCAAGCCGTGGTGAACGAATTGCGGGGCGAAAAAATCGACGTGATTCGCTGGTCTCCAGATCCCGCCACCTACATCGCCAATGCCCTTAGTCCCGCCCGTATCGACCAAGTTTTGTTCACTAATGCCGAAGAAAGACAAGCATTGGTACTGGTGGCACAGGATCAATTGAGTTTAGCGATTGGCAAAGAAGGGCAGAACGTGCGTCTAGCCGCCCGTCTGACGGGCTGGAAAATCGATATTAAGGATATAGCCCTCTATAAAGGTGAACAAGAGGTAAAAACCGATGAAAACGACCCAGAAGCGCAGGATTTAGACCGAGAATGAACCCCTTCGTCAATTATCGACGCTGTATTAGCTGCCGTCTCTTCGCCCCGAAAGAATCCTTTTGGCGAATTGTCCGACTACACCCGTCCGGACAGATACAATTAGATCAAGGCATGGGAAGGGCTGCCTATATCTGTCCGCAACCTAATTGCCTGCAACTGGCCCGGCAAAAAAATCGTCTCGGACGGGCCCTAAAAGCCAATATTCCCGAAACGCTCTATGAATCCTTGCAAGAGCGCCTCGGTACTGCCAAGCAAGGTCGTCCAAATCAGGATTAAAATTGACGATCATAGCCACAAAATCGTTAGCATGGAAAGGGGGCAGTCTTGACAGGATAAAAAAATCAGCCAACTTATAGGATCACTAACACTTTAGCCGGGGGATAATGGATGAGTAACGCGAAAGTCAGAATTTACGATTTATCAAAAGAATTGAATCTAGACAACAAAGACATTTTGGACATCTGTGACCAGTTGAACATCGAGTACAAGAGCCACAGTAGCACGATCAGCGAAGAGGATGCCCAACGCATCAAAGCAATCGCTGCGAAGGGAGTTGTTTCGAGTACCAGTAAAAATAGCACGGGTCAGCGAGAATCGGTTAGTCCTGCCGAAGAAAAAAAACAAAAGATTTTGGCCCTGCATAAACACAACCGCCCCGAAACCGGCGAAGAGGGTCAAAGCTATCCCGGTCAGGCCGGTTCCTCGGCCAAACCGACTTTAATCAGTCCCCCTCGTCCCCCGGTTAAACCCCTTGTCGCTCCCCCGGGGCGCGACGGTGCGGCCGAAAAAACTCCCTCCACCGCTGCGGAGATGCTATCTCAGGCCGCCAGTGTTAAAGAAACCCCGACCGAAACCCCGCTAGTGCCAGAAGCAGCCCCCACCTTAATCGCCCCACCTAATCGACCCTCCCTCACCCCGAAACCACGCCCTGAAACCGCCTCGGGCCGGCCAGAACCCCGACCTAAAAATGCCCCTGGCAGTAACGACAAGCCCCCTTGCCCTGAGCCAAGTCGAAGGGGGGGAGAAAAACGCGAGCGCGGCGAGAGCGAAAACGCCCCTAGTCCTGAGCGCAGGGTTAGCTTGGCTAAACCAGAAAAACCGACCCTCAACCGCAAACCCGACGGAAAAAGCCCGAAACTGGCGGAACCAGCTAGAGAAGTGCGGGAGACGGTGGAATTGAAGCGCCCGGTTCGCCCCGGTATGCCCGCTAAAATCTCGGCTACTGGCGAGGAAGAAACCGACACCACCAAGAAAACTGGCGTTGATGGCACAGAAATCGATACAGATACCGGATTGCTCGGAGCAGACGGGCTGAAAAAACTCAAACGACCGACCATGCCCCCTCGCATGGCCAAAAAATCTACCTGGGAAGAAGAAGAAGAAGAAGAGAAAAAAGCGGCCAAAACCGCCAAAACTGCCGGCAAAAACAAACGCCGCACCCAAGCCCTCTTTGAAGATGATGATGATCTAGAATCGGAACTATCCGGGTTAATCAATAGCCCCAGTTTTACCCTCTCCACCGCTCGTCCCCCCAAACCGCCCACCGCTAAAGCTGCCACCCCTAGCACTCCAACAGCAGTCAAAGTTAAGCGGCCTAGTAAACCAACCGCCCACACCGGCGGCCCGAAAAGCGAGCGCCAAGAACCCCAAGAGGAAAAACGCCCGGAAAGCATCGTCATCACCGGCAGTCTCACCGTGCGCGACCTCTCGGAATTGATGAAAGTCCCCGAAACCGAGATCATCAGAACCCTATTTTTTAAAGGGATGGCGGTTAATATCACCCAAACTCTCGACGTGGACACGATCGAAATGATCGCCAGGGACTTCGAGATGACCGTGGAAACCCCCAGCACCCAGTCGGCGGCGATCAAAACCACGGAAATGATCGATGTCTCCGACTTGGAAAGTCTCCAGCGTCGTCCCCCCGTCGTCACCATTATGGGTCACGTTGACCACGGCAAAACCACCCTCCTCGACTCGATCCGCAAAACCAAAGTCGCCCAAGGGGAAGCCGGCGGCATCACCCAGCACATCGGTGCTTACCACGTCGATGTGGAACATAACGGCAAACCGGAACAGATTGTCTTTTTGGATACCCCCGGCCACGAAGCTTTTACCGCCATGCGCGCCCGCGGGGCGAGAGTCACCGATATAGCGGTGCTGGTGGTAGCCGCCGATGATGGCGTACAACCCCAAACGAAAGAGGCAATCAGTCACGCCAGGGCCGCCGAAGTCCCCATCGTTGTGGCGATTAACAAAGTCGATAAACCTTCAGCTAACCCCGACCGGATTAAACAGGAATTGACCGAACAGGGACTGGTGGCCGAAGATTGGGGCGGTGAGACGATCATGGTTCCCGTGAGCGCCCTGCGGGGTGAAAATCTCGATAATCTGCTGGAAATGATTCTCTTGGTGGCAGAAGTGGAGGAATTGGTCGCTAACCCCGATCGCTTGGCTAAGGGAACCGTCATCGAAGCTAACCTCGATCGCACCAAAGGTCCCGTGGCTACCCTGCTCGTCCAGAATGGTACTCTCCGGGTGGGCGATAGCATCGTCGCCGGTTCCGTTTTCGGCAAAATTCGGGCGATGATCGATGATCGCGGTCAAAAAGTCGAAGCGGCTACCCCCTCCTTCGCCGTGGAAATCCTCGGTCTTAGTGATGTCCCGGCCGCCGGCGATGAATTCGATGTCTATGAAAGTGAGAAAGAAGCCCGATCGATCGCTGATCAACGGGCGATCGAACGACGCAACACCCGTTTACAACAGGCCCTCTCTTCTCGTCGCGTTAGCCTTAGCACCCTCTCTATCCAAGCTCAAGAAGGACAACTCAAGGAACTTAATCTCATCCTCAAGGCAGATGTGCAAGGTTCCGTCGAGGCCATCCTCGGTGCGCTCAAACAGTTACCCCAAAACGAAGTGCAGATTCGGGTTCTCCTCGCCTCTCCGGGGGAAATCACCGAAACCGATGTGGATCTGGCCGCCGCTAGTGGTGCGGTGGTGGTGGGCTTTAATACCACCCTGGCCAGTGGTGCGCGCGCATCCGCCGATCGGGAAGGGGTCGATATCCGCGATTACAATATCATCTACAAGCTTCTGGATGATATTCAAGGGGCGATGGAAGGTCTTCTTGACCCCGAAGAAGTGGAAGAACACCTCGGTTTTGCCGAAGTGCGTGCCGTCTTCACCGTCGGCCGTGGGGCCGTGGCGGGCTGTTATGTCCAATCAGGTAAACTGGTGCGGAATCGCTTCCTGCGCGTGCGTCGCGGCAAGGAAATTGTTTATCAGGGAGTTCTCGATTCCCTCAAACGGATGAAGGAAGATGCCCGGGAAGTGGCCACCGGTTTCGAGTGCGGTGTCGGTGTTTCTAAATTCAATGACTGGAAAGAAGGCGACATTATCGAAGCCTACGAAATGGTCATGAAACGTCGCACTTTATCCAGTTAATTACACTTGAACCGTCGGGAGTCGGGAGTCAGTTATCAGTTATCAGTCATAATTCCCCCACTCCCCCACTCCCCCATCTCCCCACTTCATAATT
This sequence comes from Microcystis sp. LE19-8.1F, assembly GCF_027531715.1. Lineage (NCBI taxonomy): Bacteria > Bacillati > Cyanobacteriota > Cyanophyceae > Chroococcales > Microcystaceae > Microcystis > Microcystis sp. LE19-8.1F. The sequence goes on from NZ_JAPZSO010000066.1 coordinate 51,280, forward strand.
CATAATTCATAATTCATAATTTATAATTATCATTTGCCTCTATGAAATCAGAACCTTTTTTGTGGATTCATCTGGCAGGGTTAGCGGCTTTGCCAATCTTTTTACAAATCGCTTGGATTGGTTTAGCTGTGGGTGATCCCTTGCCTTTTCTTTGGCTAGAATGGCTATTTCTAGGAGCGATCGCCATCGTCCCCGTTTTTTGGATGCAGTGGACAAAACCTTTTGATATCTTTAGTCTTTTGTTGGTTGCTCTGAAACCGAGTCAACTCACCCCCGAACAGTTAAAAATTCTCTCTCTTTTTCAACGTCCTCGCCATCGTCTTCTTACTCTTTTGGGAGTCGTCCTCTTAATTCTCATCGCTTGGCCAATCTACAATTTTGCCCCTCTAGCGGCTGCCGTGGCCGCCTATCTCCCCCAATGGCGGCTTTTAGGTTTAGCAATCGCTGGGATCGCTCTCCTCTTAAGTCACCTATTTCTACAGGTTCCCCTGAGTGTTCTCGGGGTTTTAGCCACGAAGGAAAGTGACTGGACAGCCGCAGAAGCTTTAGTTATTGAGCGCATTCCTGAGTTATTTACCATTGTTGGTCTAAAAGTTAATAAAATTATCTAAATTAGCTGAAATGCAGACAATTTCTGCGGTTCGACAGGCTCACCGTCCACTAGGAATGCAGGATCGAGCGCCCGTTTAAGGGTTGAATATTCCTCGCATTACGGGGAAAAATTGCGGCCAATTGTTGCAGTTGTTGGGGAGAAATTTTGATCGCATTTTGCCAGACTAACCAGAGAACATCCTCGCTACAGGGGGGAGTGGACAAAGACCCCCGATATTCATAAAAATCGCTATTTTCTGGCAGTAAAAGCCCGGCATTGACCCAAGTATCGGGGATAATCATTTCAGGAGAAGGTTCTCGGGGCAAATAATCCCAAATGGTTTGTAAATAGGGATTAAAAGCACCAATTTCGGCTAAGATGCCCACAACTGCTAAATTTCCCCTCCCATTTCGATGCACTAAATGAATTTCTAGAGGGAAAGACTGACCTTTAATCTGATGTTCGCTGGGATGATGAAAATGAAACTGCAATAAATCCCAGTTTTCGCCGTGAAAACTCATGTTTCCACCTTTTTCGGTCTGAACCAAGATTGTACGACCGTTATGGCGAATTTTTAGGGGTACAGGACGATAATTAAAGGTGGGGTGGTATAGCTCTTTTTCAGTCACTATACTCAGATCGATCGGTGTTTGTTGCTTTCCCGTGGTGCAGAGGCGATAATTCCTTGATAATTCGCCCCAATGGTCAATATTTTGGTAATTCCAAGCAAATTCTGGATTAATAGCCCCAAAAAGAGCCTGAGAGCCTATAAATTGCAGTAATTCTCGTCTATACATGGGATTAAATCCAGCAATCATCGGATAATTAGGGTTTGCTGAAAAAGTTTTTCGTGGGGGTAGGGTGTGGCCCCCCCAACCCCCCCGACATCGGGGGGGTTGGGTGTGGGGTGTGGGGTTTTACCCATTTTCAGGTGGTCAATTACCTAAGTTTCAGGGAAAAAGTGCCTAATTCTCCCCCCCGATCCCTCCCATATCTGGCACTTTTTGATTTCAAAAAAGCCTAAAGATATTATCCAACA
>NZ_JAPZSO010000251.1:0-1714 GCF_027531715.1 Microcystis sp. LE19-8.1F
GATTTGAAGGTTGGTGACACCGTTACCATAAATGGGAACCATCCCGAAGCCGCCGGCAAAACCTTCGAGGTCAGAGAGTTTAAGGGGAACGGCTGGATTCTCACCACCGACAACCGGCTATTTCACTGCGAGTTTTTTCTGTCCTGCGATCTAATCCCCGAACCTCACTTAACGAAATCCGATCGGGAAGACCCTGCGCCCGAATATTTGACCATCGCTCTGATCCGTACCGACGGCGGTACACAACCGAGAGCGACGATCAATCAACTCACCGTCGCTGAATATGCCGAGGATATGCGTTCCGGCGATCGTTTTCCCCCCGTGTTGGTGTTCTGGGATGGCAGCGATTATTGGTTAGCCGATGGGTTTCACCGGCTCTTGGCCGCCCAGTCTTTGGAATTACCTGCAATCGCCGTCGATATCCGTCGGGGAACCAGACGCGATGCGATCCTCTACTCGGTCGGGGCGAATGCCCATCACGGTCTCAGACGCAGCCATACCGATAAACGGCGGGCGGTGTTGATGCTCTTGCAGGACGGGGAATGGTCGCGCTATAGTAACAACCGTATTGCCAAATTATGTTTTGTTTCCGCCGATCTGGTCAATCGTTTGCGTCTCTCACTTAACGAATCGTTAAGTGAGAGACAAAGAATTTATCAGACCAAACACGGGACTGTCTCGACCATGGACACCACTAACATCGGTCGGCATCGAAAATCGTTAAGTGAAAAAGAAGACGGGACGTTAACGGAAAAATCGTTAAGTGAGGATCAAACCCTAACGGAAAAATCGTTAAGTGAAGATGGGTCAGTTAAATCTACTCGGTTGACCGTGGGAAATTCTGTCACCGTTACCGGTGAGCATCCCAGAAAAGGACAGACGGGGGAAATAACCGCGTTGCCCAATCCCTACGCGGCCATCATCCTTTTCGACGATGGCAACAGAGAAATGTTAGGTTCGGACTTCCTTTCCCCAAAAACCATCGATGTGGCCGCTAAATTTCAAGTCAAGGAAGGGCTGAATTATAGGGCGGGTAACGGCTGTGAGTGGTATGTCAGGGTAGAACAGGCTACTTGGGAGCGGCTGCTAGGATACCGAAATCGCGTCGGTACGGCAACCATCGATGGTGCTATCAAACGAATGTTAGAAAGTATCGAGAACAGCCCACCCTAACGGAACCTTAACCCAGTTTGAGCTGCTCACTTAACGAATTTTTCGAGGTTCTCACTTAACGATTCGTTAAGTGAGGGGAGAATTGAAACCGACTATGGACATAACCCGATCCTTAGAGAGCGATCGATGACGGAACCTTAACTTGGTTTGAGCTGCTCACTTAACGAATTTTTCGAGGTTCTCACTTAGTGATTCGTTAAGTGAGGGGAGTGGACAAGACCTTATCGTTAGGCAGCGATCGATGACGCAGTGATCATCTTTCTGGGGGAGCAAATGATTTATCGAGTATTAACACGGAACAATTACAGATTAGAGAAACCAATTTTCAATCACTAAACCTTCTAAATCTTGAAAATCATCAACATTATTGGTAACTAAAGTCAAATTGTTGGTAAAAGCAATCTAAGTACAGGACAAAAAATGTAAGGACTGGAGAAAAAGAGAAAAGTTAGGTAATGAAGGATTGAGAATAAGATGACGAAGGTGGTCTAAACCTAGCCGAAAGAGGCTTTTTGCTCGGCGACCATGTTTCTTGATAGGA
>NZ_JAPZSO010000220.1:0-15071 GCF_027531715.1 Microcystis sp. LE19-8.1F
AACTTTAAACTCTAAGACAAACATTTTACGCAGGGGGGACTTAGACAAAATCAGTATAGCACAATAAAAGTTAAGTTAACAAGATATAGTTTAAAAAGCCGTCCTAAAAGGACGGGGCTTTAACCCAAAATTTCGGTAAAATCTGTTTGAGACGGAGAACGCTCACCAGCCAATCGCACTCCCATCGATCGCTGTGCATAGACGTTTTTAACTTGTAATCATTTGCTTGAATCAATGAGCAGGGTGCTGCCAGATCGGCGATCATACTATTCCCAAGTTAGAGTGATACCTTCTAGGTTACATACTCTCTGAATAGTTTCTAGTTTACTCTCAGTCAATTTCCCAAATAGGTGAACTCTCATTTTATGCTTGGGATAATACTGTCCATAACTCTTTATTTGCCCGATCGCTGATTTCCAGCCTTTTGTATTTTTAACTTCAATTATTTCCGTATTAGTTAAGACATCTATTCTGCCTACCTTATCAATGTAAACCTCGGTTTTTCCTCCTAATTCTCTAGCCAGTTTGTCCCGATACCAAGCCTCTGTACCCTTTACAGGAGTATTTATCTCCGGCTCAATAACTATGCCATTAACCTGATTAATAAAGTCCCGAATTGCTCCTCTTACTAATTTTTGAGCAGCATTGGGAGACTGTCTTTTCCGTTTAGCCATTCTTACTCAGTGAATAATTTAGAGATACCATACCCAGCCAAACCAATTACTGCTCCTACTGCCGCTACGGGAGCCATCGTCACTGCAACTGCCGTCCCTCCCACTGCTAATCCCATACCTCCAACTAATGCTGATATACCGGCTCCAGCACCCGCACCAATTGCCGCTGCTCCAATTGCCGTTGCGTCTTGTTCTTCTATTGCTTTTTTGGTTCCGTAAACTGCCGTGCCGACCACTGCTCCTGCTGCTGCTACTGGAGCCATGCCGACGCCTAGAGCAGTTCCTCCTACAGCCAGTCCCATACCGCCAACTACTGCCGATGCACTAGCTCCAATCGCTGTACCCACTCCCACTGAAATCATTGCCTCTTGAACTTCTTCTGGCTTATTTTTCTCCGTCATTATTTTTTGCCTCATTAGCTTTGGGTAATTATGAAACTCTAGCATAAGACAGACAAGCCGTCAACCACAACAAGCCAGGCGTTAAGGCGCATAAGTGCCAGTCAGGTGCATACAGTTATTAGCTGGCTTCCGGTATTGCCAGCCACTGATTGTCTGAGATTTCCAAGGTTTTGAAACAACAGCGAAACGCTTTGCCTATCGGGCTGCAGGCATACACTCCGATTTGGCAATCGTCGGCTATCTTGTGTAAGTGTGTGATCCGCATTTGCAGCCAAGCCTGCCCATCATAAGAATTCTCTAGCAGAAAATCGCTCCCCCGTTTACTGATGCGATACCACATTTCGCGGTATCGTGAAGAAATGTCTTGCGTTGCCCAATCAGAATATCCCAAATTGGTCACCACAGAACCAAGCCGACTAGCTTGTTCGCTTTCATATTCCGTGGAAACTTTTATCCAATTCTGACTGTCAATCCGCACCATTAGGCCACATTGATCATATTTTTCCCGAGGCTGAAATTCTACTTGGGTCATTAGGGAAAAATCCCCAACTTGTCGCATCAATAAGCAATGCCCATCATCTCTTTGAAAACCATAGTGCGTGTTTTGCCAAAAATCAGTTTTTTCATCTGTAGAAATTTCCAAGCCATTACCCAAACGATAATGCGTCGGCTCGTTGAGCCAGTAAAAATCATCTGACAATGCTGGCTGTAAAAAATTTTCACTAAGTCGCATAATATCGCTCCTAATCAGATACATCGTGATATTACGAGGCCAGCTAACCATTGATTATACAGAAACTTTCCGAATAACCAGAGTAAGGATATGGGGAAACTTTCGGCATATCACCCCGTTTTGTGGATTTCTGACAATCAGCTGAGATACAAAGAACTTTTCAGCTACCCTATCACTAATTCTTCAATCTGACTGCACTTCGTAACAAAAATTTACAATTATTCGACGGCACTCGCACTCCCGTCCGTCGCTGTGCCTAGACGTTTTTAGCTTATAATCATTCAAATCTATCGCTGCAGCGGTAGGACTTGCATGAGGGAACACACCCTACCAGATCTGCACTGAGTTCCGTTGTTGCCTTGTTAGGATTAGGAGGATTAGGGTTAGTCTCTAGCCTGACCAAGCGAAAATAGAAATAGTAGGGTGAGCATTGCCCACCTTACCGCTTTTTCGGTCATAATAAATCCGAATTAGGGCGAACTGTAGTAGAATAGAAATCGAACCTCTTAAGCAGGGTTTATAAGGATGTCCAGACGAGACGATCTACATTTATCATTACGTCATACTTTAGAAAAAGAGGGTTGGAAAATCACTGATGATCCTTTAATTCTAACCTTAGAACAAACCTTGCTTAAAGCTGATTTAGGAGCAGAAAAGTTTTTTGCTGCGGAAAAAGAAGAACGTAAAATTGCCGTAGAAATCAAAGACTTTGATACGCCTTCAGTTATCAGTGAATTAGAAAAAACAATAGGACAACTTCAATTATACCAATGGGCTTTAGATTCACAAGAACCTGAAAGAAAACTTTTTTTGGGCATTAGTCAAGCGGTTTATTTAAAACACTTCAAAAAAGCTATTTTCCAACTGGTTATTAAACGTAATAGAATCAATTTAATTATTTATAATCCTCAAAAGGAGATAATTTGCGAATGGATAACACAGTAAATTATGCCGATATTCTGACTCAAGTTATCAGAAAAGAGTCGGCGATGCAACCTCGATTACAAACCCTTAAAATTACCCCAGTTTGTGATCCAGAATCAGGCAACTTTTTAATAATTATGACTGGTTGGGAAAAAGAAGCATGGATTAATACAATTTTATTTCACGCTCGTTTATTGAAAAATAAAATTGTCATTGAAGATGATAATCTTGAAGAAGGATTAACAACCAATTTAATTCAGGCTGGGATTCCCCCAGAAGATATTATTACTGGACTTTCCCTAGAGTAAGGCAGGCATTACCCACCTTAGCGATATCGCAATGAATGTTAGGAAAAATTATCTAAATGCTTCAATTCTATCTAAATAGACATTAACTAATTTATGTTCAATAACCAAAGCTTCAACTTCTGGCCAAATACGAGCTAAAAACTGATGAAATTCGCGTTTTCGTATATTGCCAAAACGGAGATGTACTACTTTAGGTGCAAAAAAAATTAAGCATTAGTTGATCGGAAAAGTCTGTATCTTTCGTAACAATAACCAGTTTTTTATCCTTTGCATATTGCCAAATTTCCGTATCCCTTGGACTTCTCCCTAAAAATGATCGGTAAAGATGGAGTGAAGAGGATTTTAGCTGGTAAATTTTCATCGAAGAAAAAACCATTCATGCAATTTTTCTGACTTCATAGTGATTCGCCATCAATCTTGCTGCAAATTGCATACAGGCATAAATATCTTCTCGATTCAGAGAAGGATATTCTTCAAGGAATTCTTCAATAGAATCCCCTGCTCCCAAAAATTCCATAACTGTTTGCACCGGAATTCGGGTTCCAGCTATAACAGGTCTTCCATTACAAATATCTGGATGGATATGGATACGACTTTCCATTAAGGTTTTGTTACCTCTTTGATGACCTTAAGTAAACTTATTATACCCTTTCATAGTAACAGGTAAGGATGTTGGGTTTCCTTAAAATTGATCGCTGTAGCGGTAGGACTCGCATTAAGGAACGCACCCTACCAGCTCTACCAGATCGGCGCTCGTACGCATTTTTCAGATGCCTGATAAAGGCGCCAACCAATGACATGGAGTTCTGGAGACATTAGCGGACCATAAGTCGTAACAGACAGAGAATTACCAAAATGGTCATAAAATAACATTTTGCAGTATCCCTGGCCACTACATGCGTCTATTTCCGGATATGAGTTGCAAATTTCGACGCTGCCAAAGCAATCTGAGTTAACTTTGGGATCTGTTTCACTATAGCCATAGGCTGGGAGACTGTTATACTGCCATCCTGCACCAACCAGTAGTTTTTTCCCTTGACTATACGGCATATCTTTACGCAATCTGATATCCAATATATCTGCAAAAGCAGAAGAACTGAAAACCCAGAAGAGCAGATTTAGCAAAGTAAAAGTTTCCCTGAATAAAATCTTCATGATCATTCATCCTATAAGAATTGCCCAACCATTAATTATACAGAAACTTTCCGAATAACCAGAGTAAGTATATGGGGAAACTTTCGACATATCACCCCATTTTGTGGATTTCTGACAATCAGCCGAGATACAAAGAACTTTTCAGCGACCATAGCACGAATTATAATTCTTCGGGTAACTGAGCAGACTAACTAAAAGTGGCGATGGCGGAGCAAATTCTTTCTCTACTCTTGTACCTAATTCTCATTTTAACGGCTTTTTGGTTTATTAGCCCCCAAAAAACGCCCCGTAGTCATCCCGCCTATCATCTTGCCTGTTTACTAGAAGATGCTCCTGAAAGCTCTTTAAAGGGTCAATTTTATCCCCTGGCTACTCCCTTGGCTACCCCGATCGCCTGTACTGTTCCCCAGGGGTGGCGCAGTGTATATAGGCAGTCTCTGGCAAAACCGGATGTTAACTATTGGCAATGGCGCGGGATGCCCGAAAATGAGCAGTTTTGTCGGGAATTAGGGGAATTATTGCAATTAAATCCGGCTAGAGGTTACGCTAAGGAAATTCTGGAAAGTCTCGCCTTGAATCAAGATCCTTTTTATCATCTCTACTGGGATCTAAAAGCGATCGCTAATGGTAACTTTAACACTATTGGCACTAATAAACTAGCTGAGGGCAGATTTGCCAGGCGAGATTTGCGAACTCATCAGCAGATGCGGAGGGATTTTCGTCAATGGCATTTACAAGCTTGTGAACAGTTGGGAAAAGAGCGGGTTAAAGCGGTTTATCGGCGGTGTTATGGGGCAGATTGGTCATTAATCGCCCAAATTCTCTATCCTTCGCCCCGTTCCTTGGCCGTGATGATTATGGAGTCGGCTAATCCCGCTTGGTGGCGAGTTTTGGGGATTACTCCTTTTAGCACGACTAGCCGGATTGAGAACAATTATAAAACTCTCTTGTGTTATTGGCATCCCGATCGCAATTCTCATCCCAATGCTACAGAAATCACCGCCCATCTTAATCGCGCCTACGATTGTTATCAAAGTTTTCTGGAGATGAGTAGTCAAGATAATGCACCTTTGTGGACGAAAATCCGTCGCTGGATTCCTTAGACTTGACTCTAGTTTTTCCCTTGACTTTTTCCTTAACGAAAGAATGTTAGTCTAGGAACAATTTATGACCACGCTTGCACTCTCAGGGTAATGAATCTAGTGCTTTTAAACAATCGCTACCAAATTGTTAGTATCCTTGCTAGGGGGGGATTTGGGGAAACTTATATCGCTATCGATACGAATATGCCTTCTCAACGGCGCTGTGTGATTAAAAAATTGCAGCCGGCTATTCAAAGTGAGGAGATGCCAGAATGGTTAAAAGAACGTTTTCAGAAAGAAGCAAGTGTTTTAGAGGAATTGGGGGAGCAAAATCGCCAAATACCCCGTTTGTACGGCTATTTTGCCCAAGATAATCACTTCTATCTGGTGCAGGAATGGATTGAAGGGGAGACACTAACCCAAAAACAGCAACGTCAGGGAAATTTATCCTCATCAGCAGTGCGGACGATTTTGGAGAATTTACTGCCTGTTATTGATTTTATTCACAGTCGCCGCATTATTCACCGGGATGTGAAACCCGATAATATTATCTTAAGAAATAGTGATAATTTGCCCGTTTTAATCGATTTTGGGGTAATGAAAGAGGCAGTGGCCACCTTACTCGATCCTACGGGAAAAAGTGCCTATTCGATCGCCCTTGGCACCCCCGGTTATATGGCTTCAGAACAGGCTGCCGGGAGACCGGTCTTTTCTAGTGACCTTTACAGCCTAGGCTTAACGGCGATTTTTTTATTAACGGGAAAAACTCCCCAATATCTAGAAACTGACTCGCGCACGGGGGAAATTCTCTGGCGACAGGAGGCAGAAAATGTTAATCCTAATTTAGCTATGGTAATCGATCGAGCGATCCGTTTTCATCCCCGGGATCGGTTTGCTACTGCTAGGGAAATGTTGGCAGCTTTGGCAGAAATATCCCCCGATTTGTCCACCCAACCGACTATCGCGGTTTCTCCCCATAGTCCCCGATTAAAGTCCTCTACACCCCCAAAACCAACCGTCTCCCCCACTGTGGTTATTCAACCCAATTCCGGGAAAAAAAAGAATCCTTGGCTGTGGATTTTGCTGATTTTTGCGGTGACAATTGGGGCTTTTGCCCTAGGATATCGGGGATTTATGGCTCTTTTACCCAAAAATGAGGAAATTAAACCATCACCAACCCCCGAACCTTCTCCTAGTCCTGAAATCATTCCTCCTCCCTCCCAAGATTTTCCCCCTATCCGACGACCTTCTCGTCAACGGACTCCCATTTATTCCCCGACTCCTACCCCATCCCCGACTCCTACCCCAGAGGTGATTCCTAGTCCAGAAGCGACTCCAGAATTAACTCCTAGTCCCACCCCAGAAGAAGTAATTCCTATTCCTGTTCCCCTTCCTGAAACGGAGCCGAGTCCTCAAGTTTCTCCCCTTCCTTCTCCTTCTCCTTCTCCTTCCCCTTCTCCTTCCCCTTCTCCTTCTCCTTCTCCTTCTCCTTCCCCTGTTCCAGAGGTGATTAATCCCCCAGTTAATGAGGATAAAATTGAACCGATCGCTCCTCCTGTTTTATCACCTTCTCCTCCTGAAGAAAATAGTAATTAATCTAAAAATGCGGGTTTTTCTTTAAGCTCTAGCACGAAAAATTTGATTAGCAGTGAGGTTTAACTCGGGAAAAATCCCTGAAATAAGACGTTGATCCTGTTTAAATAAATTACCTTGATATTCTCCATCGATTAATTGATAGATAGAAATGGTGTGTTCTTTGGGGCTGCCGATATATCGGGCCGAACCTTTGGCTAAATAATCGATAATCCAATATTCGGCAATTCCTAATTGTTCGTAGTCGTCGAATTTTTTCAGATAATCATCTCGCCAATTGGAACTGACAATTTCAATAATTAATTTAGCTGATGTTGCCAGAGAAATTGAGGAAGCGGTTTCCCAATAGGGATCGTTAACTAGATTTTCTCTGTCTAAGACGATAATATCGGGTAGATAACCCGTATGGGGGCGAAGGGGTTTTACTGCCGCAGTATTGGGGATAAAATAGGGCAATTGCCGTCTTCTAATCTCCAATCCTAACTCCATGCTTATAAATCCGCCAATTTCTTCATGTTTTCCGATCAGTCGCATCATGGGCAATAATTTTCCTGCGATTAATTCGTATTGTTGTCCATCATCGGGATATTGATTGATATAGTCATCAAAAGTCAACAATTGGGGGATAGTTTGGGTTGTGGTCATGGCAGTTAGGGGAATAAGAGAGATGATTTTTCTAGATTCTAACTCGATTAACGACGTTGCCACCAAGTCAATCCAGCTAGGGTAAATCCTACTAAAGGCATCACTACCATCGCTATCCAAAAAATAGCGTTAGCTTGCAGGGGATTTAAATTAATTCTTCTATTTTCTGGTTCCTTGGCCCGGATAGATAAGGTGGCTGTGTCACCACTGGCTAACCACTGCACAGAATTTAAAAATATATCTCCGTTTAACTGTTGTTCAAACAGTCCATCGCTGGCAAAGCTGGCATTACCAATCACGATTAATTTACCTTTTTTTCCCGTCAGAGCAACTCCCAGATCAAAAGGTCCGGCTAAATCTTTTTCAGGGTTAAACTGGAGATTCTGATCATTTAAATCACTCTCAGCCCACATTTTATCATTAGTAATCATTAAAGATACGGCTTCAATTCCTTCCACGGGAACGGTGGCGATGGGACGAGCAAAGGGAAAGATAGAAATACCGTTAGCAAAATCGCGAGTAATGGGATGATTACCGTAATTGGTAATAATGGGACTAGCCGGACCTAAACCGATGATTTCCCCGGCACCGGAAGCATCAATAATAATCCGATTATCTAGTTTCACACCCCAAGCGGTTAATAAGGGTTCTAATCCGGTTTCGGTTTGGGGGTCAATCATTAATAAAATTTTGCCCCCCTGCTCAAGATAGTTTTTTAAAGCGGTGACTTCCTGGGGAAATATTTTTCTTTTGGGACTGGCAATAATAATGACATCGGCATTACTGGGAATGGTGGAACGTTCTACTAGATTAAGTGGTTTTACTTGATAACCTTTTGCTTCTAAACTATTGACTGCTTGTCCTAAACCCCCTTGAGGTTCTTTGATGGCATTTTCTCCATGACCTTGCAGAAAGTAAGCGGTTAAAGTGCGATCAGTTTTAGCGGTTTCGATGGCGTTACTCAGTTTCGCTTCGGTGAGACTTTCCTCTTCACTAATAGTTTTCAGGGGTTGTTTTTTGTCACCATACTGTACATAAACTCTGGCTAGATTATCATTGGCTAGTTTTTTGAATTCTTGGACAATATTGGGTTTTTTCTCTGGGTTAACTATCTCGTACTGAAATTGGGGATTTTTGCGTTGATAATTGGCTAAAAGTTCCTGTTCGCTGGCACTGATTCCCCGGGTTGAAAAAATCCAGACTTTGACTGGTTTTGACAGATTGCTTAATAGTCTTTCGGTTTGGGGGGATAAACTAAAGATTTGGTTTTCGGTTAAATCAACTCGATAGGGATAACGGAGGGCAAGAAAGTTAATTAAACCGATAACACCGAGGACAATAATAGTAGTAATAAGGGTTTGAGTGCCGGTGCGGGTACTTCTTTTTTGCCAAAATTCTTTCTGGGTGATTACTAATAACAACAGCCACCCTAGAAACAGAATAGACCCGGCAATTAATAACCCCAGAGAGAGGGATGACCATTGACCGGAGATTAACCCCACGGTTAGACCGGCACTACCGAGAAATAGGGCGGGTATATAGAGAAATTTACTGTATTTTTGCCAGGATATCATAGTTAGTTTCTTTGATAACGGTCCGCTTCGATCGCTTGAGTAGTTAGGAAGATTCCCAGCAGAATATAACTGAGGAGAATGACTAAACTACTACTGTCAAAAATTCCCCGCACGAAATTGTTAAAGGGTTGATACCAAGATAGATGGGAGAGCAATTCTTTCAGGAAAAATCCGATCTGTTCTCCCACTTCTCCTCCGATGCGATCTCGAAAAAAGGTTTCGGCATTGTTAGCAATTACATCCAGTATCCAGATAAATAAGATGGTGATAAAGGTGATGATGTAAGCAAGGATAGAACTATTGGTAAGGGAAGAAATAAACATCCCGATGGCTAGGATGGCCGCTGCCAGTAAAATTAATCCTAGATGAGCCATTAAAACACTGGCTATATTCACTGGGGGAACTGCGCTACTAAAAACTACTATTTCATAAATCCAGAGGGGGGTAATCATCACGGTAAAAAAGGCCAGCACTCCCAATAATTTACCGATGGCTATACTCCAATTGGTCAGGGGGGAAGTGGCTAAAAGTTCTAGGGTTCCCTGTTTTTTTTCCTCTGCGTATAATCCCATGGATAGGGCTGGCAAAATTACCAACAATAAAGAGGATAAAATCATGCCGATGAAAGTGGTCATAAATTCAGATACCACATCTCTGGCTACCAGAAATCCCGATTGTTCCTGGATACTAACATCGAGAATAATGCCGTAGAGAAGGGAGTTAAAGAAAAATCCCGCTACTAACCAAAATATGCCCATAATTATATAGGCATTGGCGGCGGTAAAATAGCTTTGAAATTCCTTGCGAAAAATCGCCCAGATATTATTGATCATGCCTCTCCTCTTGGTGATTACTTTCCCCGCTGCCGATTACTTCCAGAAAGATATCTTCTAGGGTTTTACGGGTGCGACGCATTTCTAATAAGTTATAACCATTGTTGACAACTATTCTAGCAATTTCTGCCCCTAGGTTTGTCCCCGCTTGACCAACAATTTTGAGCAGGTTATCGCCGACTTTTGCTGCTTGTTCGACTTGCGGCAGTTGTTGAAGGATTTCTAGCAGGGAATCCCTATCACCATCAATCTCAATTTCATAACTGGAACCGGCAGGGGTAGCGGTAGTAATATTATTGGCCACGATGCGACCCCGATTAATAATTGTCGCTCGATCGCAGGTAATACTCACTTCTGGTAAAATATGAGTGGAGAGAATAATTGTATGTTCTCCCGCTAAACTTTTAATCAGATTTCTCACCTCGATAATCTGTTTCGGATCCAATCCTACTGTCGGTTCATCTAAAATAATTACCGGTGGATCGTGTATGATCGCTTGGGCAATTCCTACACGCTGTTTATAACCTTTGGATAACTTGCGGATAATAACTTTTCTTTTTTCTAGTAACTGACATTTGCTTAAAACTAAATCTACCCGCGCTTTTCTATCCCCCGATGAGATACCTTTAATCCGTGCCACAAAATCGAGAAAACTTTCCACGGTCATCTCTGGATACAAGGGGGGATTTTCGGGAAGATAACCAATGCGACGACGCACTTCTAAGGATTGTTGATGCACATCGTATCCTGCTATCCTTGCTGTTCCTGTCGTGGCAGGAATATAACCGGATAAAATCCTCATAGTCGTGGTTTTTCCCGCTCCATTTGGTCCCAAAAAACCGAGAATTTCTCCTTTTTCTACGGTAAAATCCACGTCACTGATTGCCGCGGTAGAACCATAAATTTTACTCAGATGTTCGACTTCAATCATAAGCTTTATCAGTTATCAGTTATCAGTTATCAGTTATCAGTTATCAGTTATCAGTTATTAGATGGGAGTTAAGTACCTAAGCAAAATTAATTACACATATCTAACCCCGCTCTTGCCTCTTGCCTCTTGCCTCTTGCCTATCTTCACTAGGAAATTAATTTTGCACGACTACTTATCAGTCTGTTAAGTGACAAGTTCGGAGCTTTCTTTTAACTCGACGGAATCTAAAACCTAATTTGTTAAGCTAGAAGATTTTATGGACTTAGTTTCTAACCTTCTTTTTGGGTAGGAGAATTGCCAGATTCTTTCTTTTGCCTCTTGCCTCTTGCCTCTTGCCTGCTACTCACTGATAACTGATTTTTCCCAGACTATGATCGCGATTAATTTCTACCACTAGATCTGCTTGTTTGAGCAGGGGTGGGAGAAATAATTGCGGATGTAAACTTTTCCAAAAATACTTGACAAATTCCTCGATTTCTGATGGGGTCATACCTCCTTTTGTTTCGGCCGCCTGTCGCCATTGTAAACTGTAACGGTAGTCAAGGGGATAAAGAATCAGTAAGCGATCGATTTTTGACCAGAGGGGTAGATATTCTCGCAATCTTTGATTATTATCCCTGGCGAATTGTCGGTCTTCTTGGCTATTAATCGGATCGGGGGCATGATCAAAGACTGTTTCTTCTACTGGATTCATGCCCACAAACCAACCCTCGAAAAAAAGAATATCAACTCGTTCCACTTGTTCCGCTGCAATTCTATCTCCTTGTCCTCGATGCAGGGACTTGTCAAAACGCGGGATTAAAATCGGACTTTCTTGCTGACAAACCTGTTCTAAAACTTTAATTCCTAATGCTATATCATGAGTACCCGGTGGACCACGCCAGCGCAATCTTTCATCCTTTTGACGCAATTTTATTCGCTCATTATAGGTCTTATAAATATCATCTAAAGAGAGATTATTTACTTTTAAATCAAAATAGGCTAAAATAATCGACATTATGGATGTTAAGGTGGTCTTTCCCGTGCCTTGAGGGGCCAAAATGCCTTGAATCAACGGTTTTGCGTGGCTGCGTAGCTGTAGCGCCCAGGGAATCCAGAAGCGCCAACAGCTGATCAAAATCTGATTTGGCTGATTTATCCCTAACTCCTGACATTTTTGCCAGACTCGCGGCCAGAGAATCATTAGTAGTTCCGCCCTTTCCTGTAGGATGAGAGGGTTAGTCTGCTGAAAACTTAAGGATTCGATCGCTAGTAATTCTTCTAGATCCGCCTCAGTTAAGGGATTTTTGTCGATTAATCCCTGTAAAATCGTCAAAATCTTCATAGCTGTTATTCAGGAGTAATTCTCTGGGGTTAGCCACCCATACCAGCAGATTAATCCCGCTCAAGATTTTTTTTGAGAGTGTTTTTTAGGGTTATTTGCCCAAAAATGAAGGGTTCGCAGGCAGGCACGGATTCCCATTATATATATAAGTATATGTCAAGTCCCGTTTTTGGTCAAGGGGTTTGGCTAAAAATCTCTAGCTTGGTCTCCAGTTTCTCAATCGGTTAGACTAAGAATTATTCACATTACTTAACAAAACGGCCGATGAATACAGCTGCTCTGACGATAAGGCAAAATTGGCAATGGCAAGGAAATTCTATACACTATGTGCAAGCGGGTACTAGAGTTGCGGGAAAACCCCCGTTACTATTAGTCCACGGTTTTGGCGCTTCCACCGACCATTGGCGAAAAAATGTGCAAGGTTTAGCCTCAGAATGGGAGGTATGGGCGATCGATCTGTTAGGATTTGGTAGATCAGCTAAACCGGATATTGTCTATAGTGGCAATCTTTGGCAGCAACAATTAAATGATTTTATCAAGGAAGTTGTGGGCCAACCGACGGTTTTAGCGGGTAATTCTCTGGGGGGTTACGCTTCTCTCTGTGTGGCTGCTAATCATTCCGAGAATGTTCGGGGATTAATTCTCCTCAATAGCGCCGGTCCCTTTAGCGATACAGAAAGCAATCGTCAGCCTAATTTAGCACAAAAATTACTGCGATCGATGCTGCTGCAACCTTGGGCCAGTTATCTCTTATTTCTCTATACCCGTCAACCCAAAACTATCCGCAAAACCCTAGAGAAAGTATATCTCGATCGCAGTGCCATTACTGAGCAGTTAATAGAAGATATCCGTCGTCCTTCCCTGGATGCGGGAGCAGCCAAAGTTTTTGCTTCTGTGTTTAAATCTCCCCGGGGGGAAAATGTGGATATTCTCCTGCAAAAGTTAAGTTGTCCCCTGTTGATGTTATGGGGTGAAGGGGACCCTTGGATGAATACTAGGGAACGCGGGGCCAAATTCCGTCAATACTATCCTTCTCTGACAGAATATTATCTAACTGCCGGCCATTGTCCCCACGATGAAATTCCCACAGAGGTTAACCGGTTGATTAGTGATTGGGTGAAAAGCTTATAGGTAGTTAGGGACTGGTTATCAGGTTTTTATTTTTTTGACGCTTATTTAACCTGAAAAAAGAGGGTTTGCAGGAAGGCACGGATTCCCATTATATATATAAGTATCTGTCAAGTGCGGGGATTTGTCAAGGGTTTTTTTGAAGAAATCTGCCAGAATTTCAGGGGAGAAAATCGGAATCGAGGATTTGTTCGGGACTATAGGGGCAGCTTTCGGCAAAGATAGCGGCCGGTAATTGGCTTTTTTGTCGGACTCGCTTCACTGCTTTGGGGTAAATAACGGCGATTCTGGTTAAAAAATAGTTATAAAGGGTTTTCGACTCCAATAAAAGTTCTAATTCCACCCGAAAGTTACCGATTTCGTCCTGCCATCCCCGCGCACATCTTTCTCGTTCCTCCGGCCAGTATTGGTAGAGAAGCAGATGAATGAGCAATTGTAGGAGATAACTATCTACTTTATGTCTCTGTTGGTTCCCCAATGCTTCGATTTCTTCTTCGAGATGTTCCCAATCTAATACATCTGTCTGTCTTTGTCGCAGTTGTTTGGCTGTTTCTTCTAACCAAGCAGGATAGTCCTGTTCGTATAAGTCTTTAGTTGTCATACCCTATCCTGTTTAGTGCTGGTCAGGTATTAGGTTTTTATTTTTTTGACGCTTATCTAACCTGAAAAAAGAGGGTTCGCAGGCAGGCACGGATTCCCACTATATATATAAGTATCTGTCAAGTGCGGGGATTTGTCAAGGGTTTTTTGGGAAAAAAATCTGCCAGAATTTGGCTGGTAGGAAAGACAAGCGATCGCAAGATATTGGATAAGTATAGAAATGCGGCCAAATTAAGAGTTTCAGAGGGATAAGAGATTGTTTCACCTTTGCCTGTGGGTTACAAAAGCGTTTGACAACGCAGTTACCTGTAATGTCGGCTTGAAGGAACCCTTTGTTTCACCTCGGAGATGAAAGGTTCGGCCAATATAGAACAGCACTTCGACACATTTCGACACGCTCAATGTAAAAGCTCAGTGTCCACACTTCGACAGATTTCGACAGATTTCGACACGCTCAATGTAAAGGCTCAATGTAAAAGCTCAGTGACACGAAGCACAACTAATAGTTAGGAGAATCCTGATTCTCGACATATTTTTTAAGTTGGTCTATCGTAACACCACCACAACCAGCCACGAAATACGTCCCTGTCCACAAAACCCGTTTGTCTTGCCAATAAATCTTTTAAAAATGGTTAGGATAATTGTCCCAGATTAATTGGCAAGAAGTTGCTTTTAGGTTGACTATTAACCCACTTAAGAGCATCAGGGGTGGGTAAGTAAGAAGAATTCGAACATGGTCTGATCCTAAATCCGTTGAGTATAGGCTACATATCACACCATTTTTCATAAGTAATGGCAGAGATGGTTAATCGCCCTCACCCCTAACCCCCCACCCCCCCAACCCCCCAACCCCCCGACCCCCCCGATGTCGGGGGGGTAAGATACCTGCCAAGAATAAAGAAAAATGGTATCAGGAGAGGCACTCAGGCAAAAAGGGGAAATAAATAATCAGTTTTTAATAACCGGATTTAGTATAACTAAACAGCGATCGCTGATGAGGAACTGAATATCAAAAATCGGACTACAATATAGCGGTAAGCGCTTGAGTGAGATACAGACCAAGCTTTGCCTAGCATGGTTTATAGCTTGTGACACTGTACCTAATACGACTGCACACCGCTATAAGCTAGTGAGGTACACATATTTTTCTTCCCTTTTGACTTTTG
>NZ_JAPZSO010000199.1:0-59120 GCF_027531715.1 Microcystis sp. LE19-8.1F
TGTAAGCATCCCACCGAAAAACTAATGCGGGGGGGGTTTGGGGGCGGCGCCACGCCCCCAACGGGGGGTTTGGGGGGTAGAACCCCCCAAAGGCTTGGATTGAGTGGTAAAATCGGAAGCAATGACCAATTTTAGAAGATAGTTTCCCTTTAAAAATCCCAACTAAGTAGATTTACAAAAATGAGATGCAGCCTTTAAATACGTCTTAGCTTAAATCTTGCCATCGTTTTAAAATTGACAGAGTAGTGGGCTACCTGTGTGATAATCGAGTTCATCGATCGAAATAGCGGAAAATAGAAGCGTCCCTAACTCGCATTTCCCTGAAAAATATCTCCCTATCTACCCCACTCCCGTCTTCTATTCCCCACCGATAATGGAAATCATCGCCCAATTAGAGAAAGTTTCCTATATTTATCCCGAATCCTCCAATCTAGTGCTTAAAAATATCTCTTTGGCAATTCATCGAGGAGAATTTTTAGGTATTATCGGGCCCACAGGTGCGGGAAAAACTACTCTCTGTTTAACTCTTAACGGTATTGTCCCCCAATTTTACGGAGGGCGTTTTTTTGGTTATGCAACAGTAGCCGGTTTAGACACTTTAACCCATCCCGTTAGCACCTTGGCCCGCTATGTGGGGGCAGTATTTGAAGATCCGGAAACGCAACTTTTAGCCACTTCTATAGAAAATGAAATCGCTTTTACCTTAGAAAATTTACGGCTACCGCGAGAGGAAATTAAAGCGCGTATTCCCAAAGTTTTAGCGGCAGTCCGGTTAGAGGGAATGGAAAAAAAATCGCCGGGGGAATTATCGGGAGGACAAAAACAACGATTAGCGATCGCCGCCGCTCTCGCAGTTCAGCCCGCTTTGTTAATTCTCGATGAACCCACCTCCCAACTGGATCCGGTGGGATCCCAGGAAGTTTTCGCCACCATTAAGGAGTTAAATCGCCATCTCGGTGTCACTATTGTGATGGTCTCCCACGCAGCCGAGGAAATGGCCGAATATGCCGATCGCCTGGTACTATTAAGGGAGGGTGCGATCGAAGCCATGGGAACCCCAGCAGAGATCTACTCCCAAGTACAACTTTTACAGGAAAATGCCCTGCGTCCCCCGCAAGTGGCCACTACTTTTGCTTTGATCGATCAAAAAATCGGGGCGATAAATTCTATTCCTGTCACCCTAGACCGCAGTTTTGCCCGTTTAAACGAGCTTAAATCCTTTTACCATCATAGAACCCCAACCCCTCCCTTATCGTCGGTTTCTGACCCCTTAAACCCCATACTGAGGGTAAAAAATCTCTGCCATACCTATCCCGATGGTACTACCGCCTTGCGGGATGTGTCCCTCGATATTGCCGAAGGGGAATATCTGCTGATTATCGGTCAAAATGGCGCGGGAAAAAGCACTTTAGTCAAGCATTTTCTCAATCTTCTCTCGGCAACCACCGGTCAAGTTATGATTGATGGACGTTCGATCGGTAGCTTTTCTGTCAGTGATTTAGCCCGATCGATCGGTTATGTAGCCCAAAATCCCGATAATCAGATTTTTAACACCACTGTCGAGAAAGAGGTATCATTTGCCCTGACTAATCTCGGTTATTCCCCAGAAATCGTCACCCAACGCACGGAAGCAAGTCTAGAAGCCATGGGATTGCTAGAATATCGCTCCTATCATCCTCTCTCCTTACCGAAAGGCGATCGAGCGCGGGTAGTGATTGCGGCAATTTTAGCCATGGAACCGCGCATAGTTGTTTTTGATGAACCCACCACCGGCCAAGATTACCAAGGAGCTAAGGCAATTTTAGAGGTGAGTCGTCAATTACACCAGATGGGCAAAACGGTGATTGTTATCACCCATCACCTCTATTTAATGCCAGAATACGCCGAAAGAGTAATTATTATGGGTCAAGGAACCATCCTTTTAGATGCCCCAATCCGGCAAGCTTATCATCAAACCGATCTCTTAGCCAAAACCTATCTAACTCCACCCCAAGCAGTTTTATTAGCACAAAAATTAGGACAACTTTCCGGTTATCCTAATTCTCTTTTAACTCCCCAGGAAATTGCCGATTGTTTTCAGAGGATTTAGCCGTGAGGTTATTTAGGGTTTGCGGCAAAAAGTTATTCGTGGGGACAGGGTGTGGGGTGTGGGGTGTGGGGTGTAGGGTTTTACCGATTTTCACCTGGTCAATTACCTAATTTTCAGGGAAAAAGTCCCTGAATTTTCCCCCCGATCACTCCCATCTCTGGTACTTTTTGATTGATCAAAAGTCTAAAAGTCTTACCCAGCAAGGTTTTTATATTTATTCAGCAACCCCTATTTAACTTTTTCTAAGATCAACTTCGATCGCTTAACATTATCGGGTACAGGAATCGGATAATCGCCATTAAAACAGGCAGTACAGAAGGTTTTCGGATCTTCTTTCGTTGCTGTTAACATCCCATCGTGACTGAGATAAGCTAAACTATCCACCCCGATTTGTGCCTGAATTTGCGCCACCGATTTAGTTGCCGCAATTAATTGCTCTTGATTGTCCGTATCAATACCATAAAAACAAGGATGAGTCACCGGAGGAGAAGATATTCTCATGTGAACTTCTCTTGCTCCGGCATCGCGTAAAGCTTTAACTAATTTCCGGCTAGTGGTTCCCCGCACGATCGAATCATCAACAATAATAACTCTTTTTCCCTGTAAAACATCCTTTAAAGGATTCAATTTCATCTTAATCCCCGACTCTCTCATGTGTTGGGTTGGTTGAATAAAAGTCCGTCCCACATAACGATTTTTAATCAATCCTTCCGCGTAGGGAATATCAGAAATGCGCGAAAATCCGATCGCAGCCGGAATACCCGAATCGGGAACTCCCATCACCATATCTGCTTCTACCGGCGACTCTTTGGCTAATTGTTCCCCCAAACGTACCCGATAAGTATATAAAGATTCCTCGTGAACAATGCTATCGGGACGAGCAAAATAAATCATCTCGAAAACGCATAATTTTTTCTCCGGTTTAATGGCCCAATCCACCGAAGATAAGCCATCTTCACTAATCCAAACTAATTCCCCCGGCTGCACATCCCGCAGATAATCGGCCCCGATAATATCTAATCCGCAGGTTTCCGAAGCTAAAACATAACGAGGGGGATTGCCTTCTTCTTGCAAAACCCCAATTACTAAGGGTCTGACACCATTGGGATCCCGCGCCCCGATAATTCCCGTCGGTGTGCCGATAACAAGGCTGTAAGCCCCGCTACAATAGCTAAAGGCATCGATCGCCGCTTCTATCCAATCCTTGCCACTATCCACTTCCTGACCGATAGCGACGGCGATCATTTCCGAGTCGGTGGTGGTGACGAAATCACAACCGCGCTTTTCCAATACATTTCTTAACTCAAAAGTATTGACTAAATTGCCATTATGTGCTAGGGAAAGTTTACCCAAACGGGTTTCGATCACAGCAGGTTGGGCATTGGCGCGACGGCTAGAACCGGTGGTAGAGTAACGAGTATGACCGACGGCGTGAGTACCGGGCAAGGTTTTAAGGACAGTTTCGTTAAAAACTTGGGAAACTAAGCCCATTTCTTTGTAACAATGCACCGTTTCCCCGTCGTAGGTGGCAATACCTGCCGATTCCTGTCCTCGGTGTTGCAGGGCATAGAGTCCGAAGTAGGTCAGTTTTGCTACTTCTTCCTCGGGGGCATAGAGTCCAAAAACTCCACAGGCTTCTTCAGGCTTATCGACGCGGTTCAGGGATAGGGATGAGTCGGGATGGCTAGACATGGGAGGGTTGGGGCTGCAGAATACTTTGGTAACAAAATCTTAACCGATCTTAATCTTCTTTTAACGATTTATTGATCAGCTATCAGCCTTTATTTACCGATATAATCGGCCATCTTATCTAGCTGACGGCCTCAAGATTACAGCCTTCTTTCGATCGCTTTTGACCAAACTTGCTGTATAGTTTCTAGACTAACATCGATCGCCGGTTGTTTATCCCGGTCAAAAATCAGAAGATTATCGCTTTTTTCGCTAACTTTGCCGGTTATTTGCCAATAGTCTCCCAATTGTGTCTTTAGGTATTCTTCCCAATCTTGCCGATTTTCGGGGGAAACGGAGACAATAATGCAACTAGCTAATTCTCCGAATAACACCGCGTCAAAACGGCCTTGATTGTGCCAAGAAAGGTCAATTTCCGCCCCTAATTGGCCACTAATACAGCATTCTGCCAGAGCAGTGCCTAAACCTCCCTCGGCGCAATCGTGGGCAGATTTCACCCAACCGGCGCGAATTCCCCGACGACAGGCCGCTTGTACCTTTCTTTCTAACTCAAAATCAATTACTGGCGGTTTTCCCGTCACCAAACCGTGAATAACGGCTAAATATTCCGATGCGCCGATAGTTGGCAAAGAGAAACCCAAAATATAGATTAAATCCCCCGCTTTTTGCCAACCTTGGCCGCAAATTTGCCCTATATCCGGCACTAATCCCACCATACCAATCACGGGAGTGGGATAAATAGACTGGGGGCTGCCAGCTGCGTCAACGGTTTCGTTGTACAAAGAGACATTACCCCCAGTCACTGGTGTATTCATTTCCCGACAAGCTTCGGCAATACCCTGACAAGCAGTGGCTAATTGCCAATAACCGATTGAATTCTCTGGACTTCCGAAATTGAGATTATCCGTGACAGCAATGGGGTCAGCACCAACACAGCTAAGGTTTCTGGCCGCTTCCGCCACGGCCAACTTAGCTCCGTTATAGGGATCAAGATAAACGTATCGCGGATTACAATCTGTAGTCGCCGCTACACCTCGCCGAGAATTTGCGGGATTAGCACCCAGAGGACGCACGCGAATCACGGCCGCATCGGCCCCCCCGGGGAGAATAATGGTGTTATTCTGGACTTGATGATCATATTGACGATAAACCCAGCGTTTTGAGGCAATCGAGGGACTATCCAGCAGTTTTAATAAAATCTCGTTATAGGATTCGGGAATAGGAATAGTGGCATCTTGCCATAATTGAGCTTTTTGGGCGTATTCTGGCGGTTCTGTTAGTAATTCCCGATGATAGATAGGAGTATTATCCGCCAGGGCCGTGGCAGGAATTTCGGCGGCAATTTCCCCTTTAAATAATATACGGACGATCGGTTCTGCAATTACCTGGCCAGCGACCACAGCCTGAAGTCCCCAACGATGGAAAATCTCGATTAATTCGCCTTCTCGTCCCGATGCTGCCACAAATAACATTCTTTCTTGGGATTCCGATAGCAGATATTCGTAGGGGACCATCCCAGTTTCCCGGACGGGGATTTTATCGAGGTCTAATTCAATTCCCACCCCTCCCTTGGCTGCCATCTCGGAAGTAGAACAGGTGATCCCAGCGGCCCCCATATCCTGGGCCGCCACCACCGCGCCGGTCTTAAATGCCTCTAAACAAGCTTCTATCAGGGATTTTTCCAGAAAAGGGTCGCCCACTTGCACCGCGGGCCGGTCATCCATAGATTTATCGGTTAATTCGGCGCTGGCAAAACTCGCCCCTCCCATACCGTCGCGGCCGGTGGTAGAACCAACGTATAAAACCGGGTTTCCTAGACCTTTTGCCCCGGATTTAACGATTTCCTCGGTTTCCATTAGCCCTAAAGCCATGGCATTAACGAGGGGATTGCCATTGTAGGCATTATCGAAGTATATCTCACCGCCCACCGTGGCAACGCCGACACTATTGCCATAATGACTTATTCCTTCCACGACTCCGGCAAAAATGCGACGATTACGGGCATCTTCCAAGTTACCAAAACGGAGGGAGTTGAGGATAGCAATGGGCCGGGCCCCCATGGTAAAAATATCCCGCAGGATGCCTCCGACTCCGGTAGCGGCACCTTGGAACGGTTCCACCGCAGAAGGATGATTATGGGACTCGATTTTAAAGGCTAATCGCAATCCATCGCCTAAATCCACTACTCCGGCATTTTCCCCCGGTCCAACGAGAATTTTTTCGCCGGTGGTGGGGAATTGTTTGAGCAGCGGCCGGGAGTTTTTATAACAGCAGTGTTCCGACCACATCACGCCAAACATTCCTAATTCGGCTTTGTTGGGGTGTCTTCCCAGTCTTTTGACTATTTCTTCGTATTCTTCGGGTTTGATGCCTTCTGAGGCAATTTCTGCGGCAGTGAAGGGGGTAGTCATGGGACAATGCGATCGAGGGACAAGATTTATTGTATAACGTCTGATGAGATCGAGTTACACTGCTTAGTAAAGGACAAAAAAGTTAAAAGGGTTTGCGCTAGTAAAGTTAAGCTAAAGACATAGTTTTATGATCAGTTGGAACGAAACTATGGCAGTAGAAACAGCTTTATCAATGAAAGCCTTATATGATCAGGATTTTGTTCTCTGGGCTTCAAAAACCGCCGAACTTTTAAAGCTAAAAAAGTTTGATGAGGTGGACTGGGAAAATCTGATCGAGGAAGTGGAGTGCATGGGGAAAAGTGACAGACGGGCTGTAGAGAGTTTATTAACCCAGCTGATCGAACACCTGTTTAAGTTAGCTTATCACAAATCGGAACGGGAGCGAGAACGCAACGTCTGTCACTGGGTAGGAGAAATCGCCAGTTTCCGAACTCAACTAGGAGAGTGGCTAGAAACTACTACTCTCAGCAACCACGCGCGGGATTATTTTCAAAAAGCCTACTCGAACGCTCGAAAAACCTCAATACAAGCGAAAACCGTCACTGGCGACGCGATTCCTGTGGAGCCTCCTTTCTCCCTCGAACAGGTATTAGATGGGGAGTGGTTCCCGATTGATATCGATCATTACTTCGACATATAAGGACAAAAAAGTTAAAGATGAATATTAAAGTTATTCTTTGGCAAGAAGATGATTTATGGTGTGCCACCCTTCCAGCTTTCCCCGGTTGTCATACTTGAGGAAAAAGTATAGGAGAAAATCTATCCAACCCCCATCATACCCTATTTAATCTTGGTTCCGATGGTGTTGGGTAACAGTCGTCATCCCAATTGCTCAAAAACAGGAGCTTCCTGAAGAATACAATAAAAAACTTTTGCTAAACTAGAGGCCTCTTTTTGAGTTTAATTGCGTGAAAACTGACAGTATTTTTTATCAACTCTTACAAAGATTTCCCGCTTGTTTCTTTGATTTGTTGAACCTTCCTCCTGAAACCGCCAATTCTTATCAATTCTCCTCGGTGGAAGTTAAACAATTGTCCTTTCGTCTCGATGGAGTCTTTTTGCCTGATACACCCAATCAGCCTATTTATTTCCTAGAAGTACAATTTCAGAAAGATAATAGGTTTTATTCCCGTTAGATTAGACAAGAATTACCTAAGCTCAAACAACAGCAAGAACTTTTAGAATTGATAGAGACAATCTTGGTTTATAAGTTACCCCAAGTCAGTAGAAAGGAGATAGAAGCGATGTTTAGTTTAAGCGATTTAAAACAAACTAAAGTGTATCAGGAAGCTTTAGAGGAAGGTAGAGAGGAAGGTAGAGAGGAAGGCCGACAAGAAGGCGAATTAGCGGCAAAATTAGCCTCTATTCCTCGTTTATTGGCCTTAGGATTAAACTTTGAACAGATAGCACAAGCTTTAGAATTAGAGATCGAACAGGTTAGACAAGCAAATCAAAGGGAATAGGAAAAGTTCAATGCGATCGCAATAAGGTTAGATAGCGTATCATGCTAAACGACTTTTGTACTATAGCAGAGAGACTAGCTGTGTCATCATTAGACATCTCCGAAAACGTAGGGACAATTCATAAATTTTACTCCGAAAACGTAGGGACAATTCATAAATTTTACTCCGAAAACGTAGGGACAATTCATAAATTTTACTCCGAAAACGTAGGGACAATTCATGAATTTTACTCCGAAAACGTAGGGACAATTCATAAATTTTACTCCGAAAACGTAGGGACAATTCATGAATTTTACTCCGAAAACGTAGGGACAATTCATGAATTTTACTCCGAAAACGTAGGGACAATTCATGAATTTTACTCCGAAAACGTAGGACTAATTCATGAATTGTACTCCGAAAATGTAGGACTAATTCATGAATTTTACTCCGAAAACGTAGGAACAATTCATGAATTGTCCCTACCAAGGGTTTCAGGTTACGCATATTTAATTTTCGGAAATATCTATTCTCTATCATCTGGGATTATTGGCATATCTGTAATGATTTGATGGCATCGAACACAAGCCTTAACCCCTTGTTCCAAACGCCATCGACAGAAATTGAAAATCGAATCTTCTATGCAAACCCTAATTAAGTCTTCAACTGTTCATCTGAGATATTAACAGTAATGGAAGCCATTAAAAATCTCAAAAAAAATCGACCCGCCTAGCGGCGGGAAAAAGAGAAAAAGGGTAAAAAGGGTAAAAAGGGAAAAAGGGTTACAGAGTCCTCCCAGCACCGCACACCACCCGAAAACCGTGGTCGTTGAGGAAGACGCGGCGGGCGTCGGCGGGGCGGTAAGCGGAACGGCAGTAACTTGGATCGTTGTACCAAGAACCGCCCCGCAATAGAGAACGATTATCATTACCATTTTTTATCCAAGCACTGCCATCCGTCGGCGCTCCGATATAGCTATCATGCCAATTGTCCTCGCACCACTCCCAAACATTGCCAATCATGTCATAGAGTCCCCAAGCATTGGGCCTTTTCTGACCCACAGGATGAGTTGTATTTTGAGAATTTCCGCCATACCAAGCATAATCTCCTAACTGATTAGCATCATCACCAAAATAATAGCGAGTAGTTGTTCCCGCACGACAGGCATATTCCCATTCGGCTTCCGTCGGTAGGCGATAGGTTTTCCCTGTTATTTGACTCAATTTCTGACAAAAAGCTTGAGCGTCATTCCAGCTAACTTGTTCTACCGGATTTTGCGGATTGTTTTGAAAATAAGAGGGCAGCGACGCTGCCGTTGCTCTCCTCTTACCTCTCAGCGATTTTTGAGATGTTGCATTTGTTCCCATTACTGCTTGATATTGTGCCTGAGTAACTGGATATTTCCCAATCGCAAAACTGTTTACTTGAACTAGGTGTTGAGGCTTTTCATAACTTTCAGCATCGAGATCACTGTCAGGAGATCCCATGAGAAATTTACCTGCTGGTAAGCTCACCATCTTCAGTGTTACTCCATTGGGTAGGTTTTCGGTAGAGGTGATAATAAAATTCCCGACTCTCTCGATTACATGGTCGTTGATGCGTTGAATGGCGGTTTCGAGTTCGATTTCCTCATCGGGGATTTCCACTGGGAGCAAGTCAAAGCTGAAGAACAAATAAACTACTTGACAAAAGCATCAATTGGGTATGGGATAGAGAAAAGAGTGGGGAAAAGACAAAAATGACTCCAGAGCAACAACAAGAACTTAACCAACATATTCAAGCGATAGCCAAGATTCTTCATCAGGAAGCTGAGGCTGAAAAAATCCAAACTTTAGAGGGAATAGAGACGACAATAAGAGAACAGACCTTAAAATATATAACTCCGAAACTAGGATTTTTTTTTGTCACAAAAACGACAGGAACTCAAGCCGGGAGACCGAGAAAAATAAAAAGCATCATCGGAGAATTATGCCTGACAGAAAAACAAGCAATCCGTTTAAATATTCCTCGTAATAACCAAATTAGTCCTTACTTAGAACGCTGTTGTTTAAGAGCTAGTGCCAATGTTTCTTATGAAAATGCCGCCAGAGATCTTCAATTTTATATAGGGATGAAGGTCTCGGCTAGGACTCAACAACGATTAGTCCATCGCCACCAATTTGCCGAAGAAGAATCAGGAAACCCCGTTCAAGAAATTAGTCTAGATGGAGGAAAAGTGCGCTTAAGAACCGAAACTAAGGGAGAGGCTTGTATCTGGAAAGATTATAAAGCAATCTGTGTTGATACTTTCCTAAGAAAAGCTTGGTTTGGAGAAAATGAATCGTTAATATATTGGGTTAATCAACAACCTTTATCTGACCCCCTTACCTGTTTGGGAGACGGACATCCCGGTATTGGGAAAATTGTGAAAAACTGGGATTGTCCAGGAGAAAAAAGAGAAATACTTGACTGGTTTCATTTGGTAGAAAATCTTCATAAAGTCGGCGGTTCAGTGAAGAGATTGAAAAAAGCAGAAAGTTTATTATGGCAGGGCAAAATTGAGGAAACAATAGCATTAATCTCTCCTTTAAAAAACGAACGAGCTGAAAATTTCTGTCGTTATTTAGAGATTCATCGTCATCGAATTGTTAATTATAATTACTATCAACAAGAAGAGATTTGCTCTATTGCTTCGGGAGCCGTTGAATCCACGGTTAAACAGATTGACCGACGACTGAAAATTTCTGGAGCCCAGTGGAATGAAGAAAATATCCCTCAAGTGCTTAAACACCGCTGTGCTTACCTAAATAACAGTCTTTAGCTATTGAATAGTATTTATGTTCTGACAAAACTGACTTGCTCCCAAGTGATATTTAACCTATACTCAACGGATTTAGTATTATTTGCCAGTTTTTTGGTCAAACCAGTCTAAAACCCGATTCCATGCCCACCAGCGATCGCTATCGCCCCACTGACGCTGACAGGATAAACTGCTGATATAACCCACATGACCGCCATGGTTGGTTAAGAGTAGATCCACGTGGGGATTATCAGCGATCGCTGCTTGCAGATCGGGAATAACTGCGGGGGAAAAGAGGGGATCATCGGCCGCGTAGAGGATAAAAGTGGGTTTAGCTAAATAGGGTTGAAAGGGCAAGGGACTACTAGCGGCATAATAGTCAAAAACTGTCTCAAATCCTAGCTTTTTAATCACTAATTCTCGATCGAATCCGGCAATCGTGGTGGCGCGAGTAATTGCTTGAGGATCGATATGATCGGGATGAGCCTTATGGATGCGTTTGGCTAACTTGCGTAATTCCCTGGCGATCGCTTTTTCCAAATGTTTCCCCCAGGGCTCCCGGACGAGATAGGATAAAGAACGATTAGAGTCTAAATTAGGACAAATTACCGCACCACCACCGATATCGACGGGATCAATCCCCCTATCTTCCCTATTCTCTGCCGATTTAATTCCCCAGAGGGCTAATTGTCCCCCCAGAGAGTAACCCGTGAACCAAAAAGGAGCAGGACAGCCCATTTTTTGGGCTTGGGCGGCAATATGAACGAAATCTAGCCCTTCATAGATGCCATCGGAGGTGAGAGTCGGGGATAATTCGGCTGTCTTACCGTGGGCGCGCCAATCGAAGAGGACGACCGCGTAGTTTCTCGCTACGGCTTTTCTGCCTAAAATTCTTAAAAACCATTGATTATCTAAGTCTCCCGTGATGCCGTAGGTGCCGATAATTGTTCCCTTCGCTTGCGGGGGAATGGAAACAATCCCGTAGATGGGGACGGCATCGGCCCCGGTGAAAATGGTTTCTTGATAGACTGGTTCGGGAATAGCGATCGTATTTTGCCAGGTTTCTCGCGCTTTCAGGGCCACATAGAGGGTCATGGCAAAACCGTTTTTCAGCAATGGGGGCGGGGTGTAGGTGAGATTATCGGTCTTCGTTTTAGGATGGGCAAGCATAGCAGCACAGGGGAGTAAAAAAGTCAAGAGAGGGAGACAAAAATTAACTTATGCCCACCGCTTTCTTAAAAATTGTAAAGCAAATTGTCCCAAGCGGCGAGCAACTCTGGCAGGGCAGTGGCCGACCAATTGCCCTCACAACCGCGACCTTGATAGAGAATAAATCGCAGGGAATAATGATCGGGAAATCCTGCCGCTTCTAACCATAAAAGCTCGCTTTCCGCTTCACAAGCAATACTTTCTTCATCCATTAATTCTGTGACCATGGCCGCCATAGTTGCGGTCAATTGTGATAGTAACCGACGCAAATCTTGCCACTCGGCCTCGGTCAATTCGATCGCCCAATCATCGCCACCAATTAATCCTTTATAAATGGCCGCCTTAGAATCCCAACCGAGTCGCCAACCCGAACCATATTTGAGAATTTTTTCCATAATTTTCTAGAATTTTAATAGGTCGGCATCTCCTGGTTTTGATAAAGATGGACGACGGGGAGAAGGACTAGGAGAAGGACTAGGATTGGGGGTTTCTTGGGGGAGAATGGCGGGGTTATAAATTTCGACTAGAAGGGTGACTAACTGCTGCCGTTGACGACGATTAAGACTGTTAATCGCTTTGATATCGGCGGCCATGGGATTAACGGTAAGGGTTGCTTGTCCGGGATAGTTTTCTTCGCTGATTTTCTCGTTCACTCCTAGATAATCTCCTAGGGTTAATTGCCAATCAAAACGGATGAGAGTAAACCTTTTTTTTGTATCTTGATGATAACGAAGAAAGCGACTTATTAAAGTATTATTCGGATCGATCGCCCCTGTATCTCGACGGGTATAGTTGTTTTCTTTCGGTAAATCTGGCATTGCTTGGTAAATTTGTTGAGCAACTGTTTCGGGGCGTTGAATTTGGCTAATCCCGGTGGATTGCCACGATAACCACCAGAAAAATATCCCTATTCCTAGCCAGAATACTAATAATATTATTTGCTTAATTTTCAGCTTTTGAGGGAATTTTAACAGCATATTAATCAAGAAAAGATTGAAGTTAATTATCTAGCACCAGTGGTAATTTTTCAGGAACATTTCCATAGGTTGGGAATGTTATAATCATCTAACAATACCCAAACTCATCTAACTGTAACACCTAGGCTCAAAGTTACCCCAGTCATCTACATCATAGCAAAGACTGAACACGATCGAGAGGCCAGTAAACTTTATAGGCTTGACCAACGATATAAATTTTGGGCAAAAAACCCCAATCACGGGAATCAAAACTATGGTTACGATTATCTCCCAAAACAAACAGGGTTTTTGGGGGTATAGTCATAAATTCTATTTCATAATTGGCTAACTCGGCGGTGTAGGGTTCCTCGATAACTTGCTGGTTGAGATAAACTTTGCCCCCCCGGATTTCAATGGTATCCCCAGCAATAGCGATGACTCGTTTAATAAAAAAATCTCCAGACTTAGGATCTAGTTGCTTAATTTTTTCGGGAGTTCTAAAAACAATTATATCGCCTCTTTTTGCTTGATAATTACCAGATTGACTGACGAAAATGCGATCACCTACTGCGAGGGTAGGCAGCATGGATTCGCTAGGAATCTCGAAAAATTCTATTCTTTGATGTAACCAATCGGGAAAATAATTACAGATAATTCCCCAAGTAAAAATTGCTGCCACCATCAGCGCCAAAATGGAACGATAGGTGTGACGATGGGGATGGAATTGATGGGGGAAAGTGTGATAAACATGATAAATAGCGATCGCTGTAATTAAAGGGGTAAGAAAGAGGATATTGGCAAAAAAATGATCCATTTTCAGGGTAATCAGGGATATAGTCAGAAAAATTATCCCTAAGATCACCTTATCGGCGTACAATTGCCCTAACCCCGGTATAATCCGGTTAGCGAAGACGGCAAACCATGGGTTTTTTTGTTGGCGGGGAATTTTCTCTAAGCTGTTATTCTGTTCGGAATAATAAACACTCCAGTGAGCGTCAAAAATATTGCTAATGTAAAGGATAACCAGAGCAACTATTCCCCCTAATCCCCAGCTTACAGGGCCATTGGGGCTAAAAATTGACCAAATTGTCACAATTATTAATATTATTTGAGCGATCGCCCAAATGGTTGCTTTCTGGTTTTTGTTAGCATACCATTGTCCCAAACCGGGGAAAAACATCGAGAGATTGACCGCTAACCAGGGATCTTTTGTTTGTGAATTAGTCGCATCAGGAGGAGAAACAGCCGAAAAAAGGGGGGGTTTGCTCATAGTATAGACCTATTGCCAATTCAGTAAACAGTAATCAGTGATCAGTAAACAGTAAACAGTAAACAGTAAACAGTAAACAGTAATCAGTGAAAACACAGTAGGAATAATACTGCTCGCTTAATACATACTGCTCACTTAAAACTCAAATCTGATAACTGATAACTATTATAGCAACCAACAAAACTTAATGCTTTTACTTCAATTTAGCACATCTCATTACTGTCGCAAAGCTCGTTTAGCCCTAGGTTATAAGGGGATTGATTACCAAGTAGAAAATCTCACTCCCGGACTACATATTCTCAAACTCAGTCCCCTAACTAAAGGGTTAACCACTGTCCCCGTTTTAATGGCAGCAGATGAGATTATTGCCGATTCTACTGCCATTTTAAAATATTTAGAAAAAGTAGTTCCTTTCCCCTCTTTTGTTCCCGCTGGGGAAAAGGAGAAAAATCAAGCTTGGTTACTAGAGGATTGGTTAGATGAAAGTATTGGAGTAGCGACGAGATTTGTCTATTATGATTATCGCGCCGGAGAGGGAAAAGCGATCGATCCTTCCCTGAGTAGTCAAATAATTATTAAGATCGTGCGACAACAATATAAAATCACCCCAGCCAGGGTAAAACTAGCGGAGGAGCGCCTAGAAAATGCCCTCAAGATTCTAGAATATTGGCAAGATCAGCCCTATTTAGTGGCAGATAAATTAAGTGTAGCCGATATTGCCGCCACTGCTCTACTCAGTCCTCTGGCTCTAATTCCCAGTTATCGTCAAAAATATCCCTGGTTGTTTGCTAGAATCGGGGAAATTCATCAACAGTGTCGAGAAAAATTGCCCCCCGGTTTAAATTAAATGCAGCGAACAACCAAAATTATCATCCTTATCTCGATCGGTTTCTTATCGCCCCTCAAAACCCTTGCTTTGCCCTCTCCCGAAGATATTCCCGAAGAAATTTTACGAGCAGAAATTATCACTTCGGCTCGCTCGCCCCTTGATAATCAACCCCTAACTGCGGCAGAATATGCTTTACTAGAAGAACAATTAGCCACCAGCATTTATCCCCCCCAAATTAATCCCAAGATTCGACAATTAATTGCCCTGAGAAGATTACAAAAACTCCTCCAGATATTCATACCTTTCTATCGTTAAAATCAAAATAGTCGATCTCCTTTGGCAAGAGTGCATCTGCTAACCGAAAAGTTAGAGAGGATTAGAGCAAGGCGATCGCTTTTATCGCCAGCAGACAAAAATCCCGTGTTATGATTAATGAAAAAATCATAAAGTTTTGTAACAAACCTTGACTGCTATCCTCCACCCCCAAGAAAAGCCCCTGCTTAATCCTCCTTGGTACTCCCTGTCCCCTCTCTGGCAAGGAGACGAAACCGATGTTAAACAAGGTTTACCCCATAGCCAACTCGCGCCTCCTTGGCAGATTTTAATTCTCGGCGATGGTTCTCCCACCCGTCATTTACAACTTTTAACCGGTGAAAAAACGGAGGTGGATGTGATCGATATGTCCCCCATCGGCGACGATGAGGATGGCGCACCGATGAAAATTAGCCTGATTCCGGGGCCGAGATTGCGTCGTCAAGTTTGGTTACGCACAGCTAGTGGTCAAAGGTTAGCCTATGCCGCTTCTTGGTGGTCTGCCAATCAAGTGGACGAATATCTAGAAAATCGTTCCCTACCGATTTGGGAAAGTCTCTCGCGGCTGCACACGGAATTGTATCGCGATGTGCAGGGACTTTATTACGGTCATTCCCCGGAATTAGAAATAGCTTTTGGGGAAAAAGGAGCATTTTGGGGTCGTCATTACCTATTTTGGCACGCTCGCCAACCCCTGACCCTGATTTACGAGGTTTTTTCTCCCTATCTCCGTAAATACCTCGGCGAAATGAGAATTGATCAATTAGGATAACTGCTGTAGATATTTCTATGTAGGGTTTACTGAATAAAGCTAAAAACCTTGTTGGATAATATCTTTAGGCTTTTTTGAAATCAAAAAGTGGGGGAAATTTAGGCACTTTTTCCCTGAAAATTAGGTAATTGGCCACCTCAAAACTGGTAAAACCCCACACCCCACACCCCACACCCCACACCCTACCCCCACGAAAAACTTTTTGCCGCAAACCCTAGTTAATCTTTGGAGAGAATTAAATGATTTTTCTCCGTTAATTTTGCCATCCAACCCAGTTCAATCACAATCGTGCTAATTTTTTCGATAATAATTGCGGGTCCTGCCAGACAATCAAAAGGTTGCAGATCTGAACGCTGATAAATTGGCGTTTCCCGCCATTGATTAGCCATAAAAACCGCTACTTTATCGACTATAGGAGGTAATTCTCCCATCGGACGGGTGCGGGTTAAAATTGCTTCTTGGGGACTGTCCATAGTCTGGATCAATTCCACGGCAATCGACTCAACAATTAAAGCTTTTTGTTCTTGTTTAAAGCCATAACGTCTTTGATGTTCCCGTTCAAAATCCTGACGCATTTGATCGCTAAAATTAACCGCTAAAGTGGCATCACTGCCCTGATATTTTAAACTGACTTGCTGCCGCACCCGATTATAACCCTCTAATTCCCGACCCGCTAAGACTTCTAATTCGTTCATTTCCGTGAGTAACTGCGCGATTAAATCGGCATTTAACGGCTGTTCGATCGCTTTTTCTTTAATTACCCTCAAATCGGCCAAACCCATGCCGTAGGCACTTAAAACCCCGGCGTAGGGATGGAGAAAAATACTTTTCATTCCCAGAGTATCGGCAATTAAACAGGCCACTTGACCCCCGGCACCGCCAAAGGTACAAAGAGTATAATCACTGAGATCATAACCCTTTTGTAGAGAGATTTTTTTAATTGCATTAGCCATATTTTCCACGGCAATTTGAATAAACCCCGCAGCCAACATTTCAGGACTATTATTACCCCCCATTGTTGCCGCCAATTCTTGAAACTTTGTCAGCACAATCTCTCTATCTAGGTGTAAATTTCCCTCTTCTCCAAAAATAGCGGGAAAATAGGCAGCTTGAATTTTTCCTAACAAAACATTAGCATCGGTAATTGTTAAGGGTCCACCCCGTCGATAACAGGCCGGTCCCGGATTAGCTCCGGCACTTTCCGGTCCGACCCGAAAACGATAACCATCATAGACTAAAATCGAACCCCCACCAGCGGCCACGGTGTGAATACTTAACATCGGCGCTCGCATTCTTACGCCGGCAATTTCGTTATCTGTTTGGCGCTCGTATTCCCCTTGAAAATGAGAAACATCGGTGCTAGTTCCTCCCATATCAAAACTGATAATTTTGCTAAATCCCGCCCTTAAACTGGTTTGTACTGCCCCAACTATTCCCCCCGCAGGACCGGATAAAATGCTATCTTTACCCTGAAATTTATCGGCGGTGACTAAACCGCCATCGGATTTCATAAATAACAAGCTAGTTTTCGGTAATTGCTGGCTAATACTATCAACATAGCGGCGTAAAATTGGCGATAAATAGGCAGAGACTACCGTGGTATCTCCCCGGGATACCAGCTTCATTAAAGGACTGACTTGGTGGGAAATGGCTAGATGAGTAAAGCCGATTTCTTCGGCAATGGCTGCCACTTGTTTTTCGTGGTCGGGATAACGATAACTGTGCATAAAAACAATCGCACAACTTCGGATACCCGCTTGATAAACTGGCATTAAATCGGCTTTAACTTGGGCGGGATTAACGGCGATTAATTCTTGTCCTTGACTATCGTAGCGTTCCGCCACTTCGATAACTTGTTCGTATAATAAAGAAGGAAGAATAATTTGACGGGCAAAAATATCGGGGCGATTTTGATAGCCAATTCTCAAGGCATCTTTAAAACCTTTGGTGATTAACAAAACCGTGCGCTCTCCTTTTCTTTCTAACAGCGCATTGGTGGCTACCGTTGTTCCCATTTTGATCACTTCGATGTTATCTAGGGAACCGCTAATATCTTTGATCCCTTGAATGACTGCATCTGGGTATTTTTCGGGATTCTCCGAGAGCAGTTTATAGAGAACAATCCACTGTTGATCGGCAAGGGGAACAATCAGAAATCTAGCGGCATCTCTAGCTAGTCGTTCAATAATTTCTGGTTGATCGATTATCGCCACGATATCGGTAAAAGTTCCCCCTCGATCGATGAAAAATTTTAACATAATCCCTTCCAGTTCTCAGAATCAATTAACAATTGTGCCTAATTCTTTTAAGATAAACTAGATTGATTTATCTGAGTAAGCAAAATGTCCACAGGAATCGCTATCTTAGGGGTAGGACGTTGGGGAGTGCATTTCGTCCGTCATTTTTCTCAACATCCCTCAGCACAAGTGGTGGCAATCGTTGATCCCTCCCCTGAAAAACTCCGTCTCTGTCGGGATCAATTTAATCTCGATACTAATAAAGTTATTTTAGCCAATGACTGGGAATCTATTCGCAATCACCCCGAAATCTCGGCCGTAGTCGTCGTTACTCCCGCCATCAGTCATTATCCCCTGATTAAAGATGCTCTTAATTTAGGTTATCATGTCCTCGCCGAAAAACCCTTAACCCTCAATCCCCAAGAATGTGGCGAATTAACGGAATTAGCGGCGAAAAAACAGCGTATTTTATTAGTTGATCATACCTATCTTTTTCATCCCGCCGTTATCACTGGACAAAAAGTCCTGCAATCCGGGGGTATCGGTAAACCTCTTTATGGTTATGCCACTCGCACCCACTTAGGTCCCGTCCGTCAGGATGTGTCCGCTTTGTGGGATCTAGCTATTCACGATATCTCGATTTTTAATCATTGGCTAAATAGTACACCAGTATTAGTTCAGGCGAGGGGAACCTTCTGGCTACAACCTCATCTAGCCGATTTAGTCTGGTTAACCCTGATCTATGGCGATGGTTTTCAAGCGACTATTCACCTTTGTTGGTTGAATCCCGATAAACAGCGACGCTTAGGAATAGTTGGCAGCGAAGGGACTTTAATTTTCAATGAATTAGACTCTCGA
This sequence comes from Microcystis sp. LE19-8.1F, assembly GCF_027531715.1. Taxonomy (NCBI): domain Bacteria; kingdom Bacillati; phylum Cyanobacteriota; class Cyanophyceae; order Chroococcales; family Microcystaceae; genus Microcystis; species Microcystis sp. LE19-8.1F. Next base: position 18,854 of record NZ_JAPZSO010000199.1, read on the forward strand.
TCGCCTTTAACCCGACAAAAGGGCCATTTTGAGCGTCAGGAAGCCTATTTTATTCCCCGGGGACAGGAGACGGAATCTATCCCTATTGCCGATGGTGAACCCCTAAAAGCATTATGCGAACATTTTTTAGAGTCGGTGGCTACGGGTGTCGATTCTCCTGTATCTTCGGGATCGGTAGGGACCCAATTAGTCAAAATCCTCCAGGCAGCAGAATTATCTCTAGCTAGAGGTGGAGAAATCCTGCGCTTAGAATAGGGAAACAGGGGATTGATAAGTAGGGTTTGCGGCAAAAAGTTTATTGGTGGGGTTAGGAGTCTCCGCGTCGGTCGTCAGTAGCCGGTCGTTTCAGGCTTTGTTGCCCTCTTTTTTTGTACCAGTCTATGTACTATACGAAGGATAATGCAAGGTTTTTGAAGGTCTTAATCCTATTTTCGCAGCATGAACATCGGATTTTAACAGGTCAAAAGCCTTATTTTAAAAGGGTTTTACCATTATTCAGCAAAACCTAGTTAATTGCCCCCCCTTGCCCCCCCCACCCCCCCCGATGTCGGGGGGGGGTGGGGGGGGCAAGGGGAGTAGGATGTCTGCCACTAATAAAGAAAAATGGTAAGCAGTATTAAATGGCAGTAACAGTGCTGTCTTTTCACTGATTACTGTTTACTGTTTACTGATAACTGAAAAGTCTCCCCCCCCTAAACCATAACGCTGCCCGATTTTGCTAGGATAAGAAATGTAACAAGAATCTTTCTCAACAGTCGGATAATTCATGGGCAACGATACCATCACCTTACTCTCCTCCCGGGAAATTGAAAAAATGCGTCGAGCCGGACGATTAGCGGCTAAACTGTTAGATCATCTGGCAGATATGGTTAAACCGGGGGTAAGTACCCTAGAAATCAATGACGAGGCAGAACGTTGGACTCGCGCCCATGGAGCCAAAAGTGCGCCTCTAGGATACCATGGCTTTCCTCAGTCCATCTGTACTAGCATTAACGAGGTTATCTGTCACGGCATCCCCAGCGCCAATCAAATCCTCAAAGACGGCGATATTATTAACATCGATGTCACCCCGATTTTAGAAGGTTATCACGGCGATACTTCGCAGACTTTCTTTGTCGGTACTCCCTCCCCCTTGGCCAAAAAGTTAGTGGAAGTGACCAGAGAATGTCTGCAAAGAGGCATAGATGCGGTGCAGCCGGGGGGTAAAATCGGCGATATCGGCGCAGCTATCCAAGAATATGCCGAAGGACAGGGATTTTCAGTGGTTAGAGATTTTGTCGGTCATGGTATCAGTAATGTTTTTCACACCGGTCCGCAGGTTCCCCACTACGGCATTCGCGGCAAAGGCAAAACAATTCGCCCTGGCATGGTATTCACCATTGAACCAATGATTAATGAGGGTACTTGGCAACATATTCTCTTAAAAGACGGTTGGACTGCTATTACTAAAGATGGTAAACTTTCGGCCCAATTTGAACACACCATTGCCGTCACCGAAACCGGTGTCGAAATTCTCACTTTACCCGATTAAATTTAGGGAACAGGGAACAGGGGATAGGGAATGGGAGAATGGGGAAATAGAGAAGTGTCAACTAATACCCCAAAACCCCAAAACCCTAAAACCCCATCTCCCCACTGATATAGTCATTTCAGATAAGTCTGATACACTCTAGACCGACAAAAACCTTATGAACTCTGGGATTGATATTCTCAATCTTAATTGAAATGACTATAAGTACCTAAGCAAAATTAATTACACATATCTAACCCCCCCTTGCCTCTTGCCTCTTGCATGAGTGCCTTTCTTCACTAGGAAATTTATTTTGCACGACTACTTAACTGATAACTGATAACTGATAACTGATAACTGATAACTGATAACTGATAACTGATAACTGATAACTGTTCACTGATAACTGATAACTGAATATATGCAGTATCGTCGTTTCGGTCGCACTAATCTACAAATGCCGGTGTTTTCCTGTGGGGGAATGCGCTATCAATTTCAGTGGCAGGATTTGCCAATGTCGCAAATTCCCGACGAGAATCAAGGCAATTTAGAGGCAATCATTAATAAATCTCTGGAAGTGGGGATTAATCACATCGAAACCGCTAGGGGTTACGGCACTTCCGAGATGCAATTGGGCAAAATTTTGCCGCAACTACCGAGGGATAAGATTATCGTGCAGACGAAAGTTTCTCCTAGTCAAGATGTGCGGGAATTTCGCCGTAAATTTGAGCAATCCCTGCAATTTTTACGGTTAGATTATGTGGATTTGTTGGGCATCCATGGCATCAACACGGCCGAAATTCTCGATGACACTATGGCCGAGGGCGGTTGTTGGCAAGAGGCGAAAAAATTACAGCAACAAGGAAAAGTTCGTTTTATCGGTTTCTCCACCCATGCACCAACTGATGTAATTGTCAAGATTATTGCAACAAATTGTTACGATTACCTCAATCTGCACTGGTACTATATTTTTCAGAATAACTGGCTGGCCATAGAAGCGGCAAAACAGCACGATATGGGCGTTTTTATCATTAGTCCCTCCGATAAGGGCGGCCATCTCTACAATCCTCCCCCTAAGCTCGTGGCTCTCTGTTCTCCTCTCAGTCCGATGGTTTTTAATGACCTATTCTGTCTCAGTCATCCGGCCGTTCATACCCTGAGTATCGGTGCAGCGCAACCCACAGATTTTGATGAACACCTGAAAACTTTACCCTTACTCGATCGAGCCGAGGAGATTTTACCGGCAATTATCGAGAGATTGCAAGGGGAGATGATCAACTGTTTAGGCGATAATTGGGTAAAAACTTGGTCTGTGGGTTTACCTAGCTGGGAAAATACACCCAATCAGATTAATATTCCTTCTATCCTCTGGTTACACAATCTTGCTATCGCCTACGATATGATCGACTTTGCCAGGGCCAGATACAATCTCTTGGGGAATGGGGGTCATTGGTTCCCCGGTCAACAAGCAAAAGAGGTGGAAAAACTCGATTTAACTGCCTGTTTAGCCGCTAGTCCCCACGCTGATAAAATTCCCTATCTTCTCGCCGAAACTCATCGATTATTGTCGGGAGAGACGGTACAACGCTTAAGCAGTAGTTAATTAAAATTCGATGCCGGGTTGCGCTTTTACTCCCTGTTGACGAAAGGGATGTTTAATTAACTTCATTTCCGTGACTAAATCCGCTATCTCGATTAATTCGGGTAAGGCTCCTCTACCAGTGAGAATAACGTGACAATTAGCGGGTTTTCGGGCTAAACCAGCGATAACTTCCTGAATATCCAGATAGCCGAATTTAAGGGCGATATTGATCTCATCGAGTAAAATTAATTTATATTGGGGATTTTCGAGAAAAGTTAGGGCTTTTTGCCATGCTTCTTGGGCTTTCTCTATATCTCTTTCTCTGTCTTGAGTTTCCCAGGTGAAACCTTCCCCCATAGCATAAAACTCGATTTGTTCCCCCCAAACACTAAAAATCTTTTGTTCGGCAGGTTCCCAAGCACCTTTGATGAATTGTACCACCGCCACTTTGTAACCATGACCGAGGGAACGTAAAACCATGCCGAGGGCTGCCGTGGTTTTTCCCTTACCATCGCCGGTATTAACGATAATTAAACCTTTTTCAGCGATTTTTTCGGCTAAACGTTCCTCTTGGATTGCCTTGCGGCGCTGCATTTTTTCTTTGTATTGTTCGGGAGTCAGTTGCATTCGGGTCTATCCAGTCAAATCAAGATAATTGTAACTCAAGGGTTTATTGATGGCCGTTTGCAGATTTTAACCGGCTAAATTGTCTGGGGATTGATGCCTAATTCTCGTAATTTTGCCGCTAATTTTTCCTTGGCTTGTCGTTCCTGTTCTTTTTCTAAAAGAGCCTGTTCTTTTGCCTGTCGTTCTTGTTCCTTTTCTAAAAGAGCCTGTTCTTTTGCCTGTTGTTCCTGTTCCTTTTCTAAAAGAGCCTGTTCTTTTTCTAAAAGAATCCTTTCCTTTGCTTGTCTTTGCTGTAATTCAGCTTCTTGGGGAGTGGGAACCAATTGACCATCGACGGTAAAATAACGCAGTTTACGGTCAAATATTCCTAAATATAATCCTAACTGTTCACTCCATAGATAACCCTGCTCATTGGCAGCAATAGCTTGATATTGTCCCTCAATTAGTCTAAATCCTTGTAATTCTAAGGTATTAGGATCGAACCAAAAATAATTAGGAGTACGAAAAGTATTTTGATAGAGAATTTTCTTTTTAGTGCGGTCAATATTGGCCGTAGAATCAGAAAGAATCTCGATGATCACATTGGGATATTTCCCCTGTTCTCCCCAAACCACCCAACTTTTGCGGGGACGTTTTTCTGTATCTAAAACCACAAAAAAATCTGGACCGCAGAAATCGCGCTTTTTCAGTTGTTCTTCGTTATAGTAGATAGTCAGATTACCGGAAGCGTAGTAATCGTTTCTCTCTTGCCATAATAATTCTAGACAACTGAGAAGAATTATGATCTGTTGCAGGTGTAGATCACTTTCCAAGGGTGGTTCATCACTCCATAAATCGGTGGGGGGACAGGTAACTTCCGGTAAAATGTCGAGAGTTGTCATAGTTTTTCCCCTGGCTGGGACATTTATCTAATTATAACAGCTAGGTATCATCAAAGAAGCTCTAGCCGGAGTTATGTGGTTCGATAATTGAAGCTTTCTGAAGGAAAAAACTGTTATATTATAGGAAAATATTTCTGAGATTTTTCCTATGCCTCTAATTAAAATTCAAACTTCTGTCACCTCCCCCGATGATGAGACTGTTAATCAACTTTTGCAGAGTCTTTCGGCTAAATTAGCTAAACATCTGGTAAAACCCGAATCCTATGTGATGACAGCTTTAGAATCGGGTATAAAAATGACTTTTGCTGGCACTTTTGAGCCGGTGTGTTATGTGGAGATTAAAAGTGTTGGTTCTATTTCCGCCGCTCAAACTAAAAGCATGAGTAGTGATTTTTGTCAAGAAATTGAGGCTTATTTAGGAATACCGAAAAATCGCATTTATCTAGAATTTGCCGAGGCGAAAGGTGATCTTTGGGGATGGAATGGCAGTACTTTTGGCTAATTTATGCCAAAATTATCGGAGATAGGGCTTATTTTAACTCTCTGGTTAAGATTTTCGCCTGTTCAATCCAAGCTAACATCACCGCAATATCGGGACATAAATCGCGTCTTTGCAGATTAGCCACCTGAAAGCGGAGAATCTGTCGATGCAATTGCTGAATTGATGTCTGTGCCAATTGCGGGATGGAAGCAATACCGGCATGAACCAGCAAACCGCAGTATTGACAACCCACGGCGGGAATCGAGGCTAATTCCGCCATTGCCCCCCACTTATTAATATGTTTAGCCTGAATTTGCATTCTTACCGCTAATTTTTCCTTACCCAATTGCGGAAGAACTTTTTGCAAAAGTTGTGCGGTGGTATCGATACCGCAATCCTTTAATTTTTGGCAATCTTGGTCACTTAACCCCGGCAAATGTTCAATTAACCAGCTTTGCCTGTGGATAAGTTGCGATCGATTCATCGAAATTATTAACTATTGATAAGTAGATTATAACGTTTCCTAAGCTAGTGAGGTACACATATTTTTCTTCCCTTTTGACTTTTGCCTCTTGCCTTTTGCCTAAAACCCATAACTTTTGTACCTCAGCAGACTGAAAAACGCTATATAGCAGTTATCTTCAGGCCCAGATTAGCCGGTCGATGTCTGGTGAGAATCGCTCCCCCTAGCTTCGGTATCCCCTTAAAAAAGGGGAAAAGGGAGGAATTCAATGTGTAGTTTTTATGAATTGTACACAGAAAAAAAGTTGATAGAACCAAAACGGTCTATCAACTCTTAAAATTATCTATTCAAGAACTAAAAATTAACGTTCTTGAAAGACGATTTTTTTGTCCAGGGAAGGACGGTTATTCGACTTAGAGGGATACTTATTACCACCACTGCGGGGAGTTTTATTAATCACCGGTTTACTGCTGGCCGCTGCGGGAACTTCCCAATCGGTTTTCATCCACTGGGGACAATTTTGATCGTAGATCATTTGCAGGGCAGCAGCTGCGATCGCTTGGGGATCGTATTCTTCACTTAAATCCCGCACTAAAGGCAAGAAAGAAGCCATACGTTCCCCCGATAAAGCCTCTTTTAGCTGATTTTGCAGCTTGGCCAGGCGTTTTGCTTCTACTTCGGCACGACTAGGAATGGGACTAGATTCCAGACGTTGACGCAGACGCTGTTCAATCTGACGTAATAAACGCCGATCAATCGGTTCTACTAAAGATATAGCAGTTCCCGTTTTACCGGCACGGCCCGTGCGGCCAATGCGGTGAATATAGGTTTCGGCATTATCCGGCAGATCATAGTTAATAACGTGGCTGAGATTTTCCACATCTAGACCGCGGGCCGCGATATCTGTGGCTACCACCAATTTAATTTTGCCCTCGCGGAAACGTTGCACCAGTCGTTCCCGTTGCACTTGGCTTAAGTTACCGTGGTATTCATCCACCGTTTGCCCCGCTTCTTGCAGTTTGCTGGTTAATTCGGCTGCGGTTTGCTTGGTGCGGACGAAAATAATCGCCGATTCTAGGGGTTCGATCTCTAACAGGGGTTGCAGGACTTTTAATTTTGTCCAACCGCGAGGGATCAGATAAATTTTCTGCTCGATCTTAGCAGGAGCGGCCTGGGGTTGAGAAACCGTCACAGAAACGGGAGATTTCAAGAAATTAGCGATTAAATCGCGGATTTCCCGGGGCATAGTTGCCGAGAAACAGGCGGTTTGACGGGTGGAGGGGGATGCTTGCAGAATTTTCTTAACATCATCGATAAAACCCATACTGAGCATTTCGTCCGCTTCATCGAGGACTACCCAGTTTAGGGATTCTAGATGGAGTTTTTTGCGATCGAGCAGATCGATTACCCGGCCGGGAGTCCCGACCACAATCTGGACACCTTTTTCCAGACTGCGGATCTGACGTTCCATGGATTGACCACCACAGACTGTCAGGATAAAGAGACGACGATCATCAGAGAAATCTTTGATGGCGCTGGCTACCTGTTGGGCTAATTCCCGGGTGGGGGTGAGGATTAAAGCTTGAACGTTAGGATTTTTGGTGTCCATGCGTTCCAGTAAAGGCAGGGAATAGGCGGCGGTTTTGCCGGTTCCCGTTTGTGACATTCCTACCATGTCATGCCCTTCTAGAAGGAGAGGGATGGCTTTGGTTTGAATTTCCGTGGGGGTGGTGAATCCAAGCGTTTCTAGGTGTTGAAGACGGCTATCGGATAAACCTAAATTGTTGAAACCAGTGGTCATAGGGATTGTTTTGTGGGAATTAAATAAGAAAAATGGAAAAATTAGACTATTTCGCCGTAGAGATCGTAGGTATCGGCCGCAGTGATTCGGACCTGTACGATCGCACCTAGAATCGCCTCCCCTGTCACATAAACCAAGCCATCCACTTCCGGGGAAAAACGAGCGGAACGCCCGATTAATTCTCCTGTTTCCGGGTTTTCCTGTTCGATGAGAACATCGACAGTTTGACCGATATAAGCTTGATTTTTGCGTTCCGAGATTGGTTGCTGAGTTAACATCAACCTTTCGCGGCGTTCGTCCATAATTGCCTGTGGCACTGGATTGGGCAGGTCAAAAGCGGCTGTACCTTCTTCGGCGGAGAAGGTAAACACCCCGACGTGATCGAACTCATGACGCTTGACAAATTCCAGCAGATGGCTGAAATGTTCCTCGGTTTCTCCGGGGAAACCGACGATAAAAGTCGTTCGTAAAACCGCGTTCGGGATAGCTTGCTTGATCCGCTCGATAATGCCATCGTTGACTCGTCCTTGCCAGGGACGGTTCATCGCCCGCAGGATGTGGGGATGGGAATGTTGTAGCGGCAAGTCTAGATAGGGTAAAACATTCGGGGTCTCTCGGATCGCCTCGATAACCTTTGGCGTTAACCCGGTCGGGTAAGCGTAGTGAACGCGAATCCAAGGTATATCGACTTCTCCCAGCGCTCGCAAGAGTTCCGCTAATTTGGGTTCGCCATATAAGTCTAACCCATAATTGGTTGTTATTTGCGAAATGAGAATTAATTCTTGGACTCCTTGGCTGGCTAATTGTCGCGCTTCGGCCACAATCGACTCGATCGATCTCGATCGCTGATCGCCGCGCAGGTGGGGAATAATACAGAAAGCACAGCGATAATCGCAGCCTTCGGCCACCCGCAGATAGGCGACTCCTTCGGTAGTGGTGCGATAACGGGGCAGATTTTCATCGGCGATAAAAGTGGGATCGGTGCTGACTTCTTTGACTCGTTCTCCCGTCTCTACCCGTTCGACGATCTCGACGATTTTCTGATAATCCCCCGTACCGACAATGGCCACGGCTTCCGGCAATTCCGTCAGCAGTTCATCTTGGAAATGTTGGGCCATACAGCCGGAGATAATAATTTTTTTATTAGCTTCCGCCAGTTCCACGAGGGTGCGAACGGATTCTTCTCTAGCTGCTTGAATGAAACTACAGGTATTAACGATAACGTAATCGGCCAACTCCTCGTCATTATCTACGGGATAGCCGGCCTTGGCCAGCAGTCCTAACATATGCTCGGAGTCGATCCGGTTTTTCTCACAGCCTAGGTGTGAGATAGCGATGGTTGGCTTATTGCCCATGCGATCGAGTATCAACCAAATCTTAAACTTCTCTTTTAATGTTAAGACATTGTGAACTACTCTCAACGGATTTGAGAGCTTCCTGCTTCAATGGGATGCGCTTTCTACCTCGAAAGATAGCAAGTCTTACCTTCCCTCTACAGGCAGGAGTCCTAGTTCCTAAGACCCACACTTTTTCTTGCAACACGACCCGCCGAAGCTCGGTTATCGCTTAAGGAATAGTGGTCAAGACCCGTTTATGATAACATAGTTTTTTGGAATTGTCTATATACAAAGTCAGCATTGATGAGGGGAACTGTGGGGCGAATTACTTCGCCCCTTTAAAAGCCCTGTCCCATCGCACTAAGCGCATCGGGACGAATGCTGGCACTAAGTTAAAATAATTTCCCCCCCGTGGAACCGTGGCTAGGCTTTCACCCTGTTAAAATGGGTGAGCGGCGCATGGTTTGGGACGCTAAGAGTAGTAGACGCTGTGAACTTAATTGCAACTTTCAAGACAAAAAACCCGATTATTGGCGTGGTTCATCTCGCCCCCCTGCCCACTTCCCCCCGTTGGGGTGGCAGTCTCAAGACGGTGATCGAGCGGGCTGAACAGGAGGCGACGGCTTTGGCTGCCGGCGGTGTTGATGGTTTGATTATCGAGAATTTTTTTGATGCCCCCTTTACTAAGCAACAGGTGGATCCCGCCGTGGTTAGTGCCATGACTTTAATTGTCGATCGCATTAAAAATCTGGTGGTCTTACCGATCGGTCTTAATGTTCTCCGCAATGATGCCCATAGTGCCTTAGCGATCGCTACCTGTGTCAATGCCCAATTTATTCGGGTTAATGTGCTAACGGGGGTTATGGCCACCGATCAGGGCATTATTGAGGGTCAAGCCCACGAACTCCTGCGTTATCGGCGCGAATTGGGGTCTGAGGTCAAAATTTTAGCGGATGTTTTGGTTAAACACGCCCGCCCCTTGGGAACCCCTAATCTGACTACGGCGGTGCAAGATACGATCGAACGGGGACTGGCAGACGGGGTGATCCTCTCCGGTTGGGCCACCGGTAGCCCCCCCAGTTTTGAGGATTTGGAACTAGCAGTGACAGCGGCCAAGGGAACACCGGTTTTTATCGGCAGCGGGGCTGATCTGGACAATATCGGGCGGTTACTGCCAGCTGCTGATGGGGTGATCGTGGCTAGTTCCCTCAAGCGTCATGGCAAAATTACTGAACCGGTGGATCCGATCCGGGTGTCGCAATTTGTGGAAACGGCCCGCCTGATCAACGATCAAAAGGCAAAAATTAATAATTCTCTGCCTTCTTTGCCTCTGTCCACATAACCCCTTGCTAGAATGGCGGATAGTTATCAGCCGTGGTGCGATCCTAAGTTTTTAGGAATTGAAAACGTCCTAATTAACACAATATGGTTAGGGAATTTTTCCTTTCGACAAAGTACATTTAGATCTCCCTCCTGACTCCCGACTCCTGACTCCCGAATTCTGCTGTAATTTAATCTAAATAATATTATGCGTCGTCGTTCTGTACCTTGGATTCATCGCTACTCCCGGCCCCTAATTGGGGGCGTTTCGATCGTGGGGGCGATTCTGACCGGCTATTTAACCATTACCAAACTGACGGGAGGGGCTGCTGCCTGTACTGCCGGGGCTAGTGATGGGGCTGGTTGTAGTGGTGTTCTGAATAGTCCCTACGCTACGGTTTTCGGGCTGCCCTTGAGTTTGTTCGGTTTTTTGGCCTATATTGCCATGGCGGTTTTTGCCCTCAGTCCTCTATTTATTAATGGGGAAACTCAGAAAAATCTTCGCAAAAGTTTAGAAAATAATACCTGGTTATTGCTGTTAGCGGGGGCGACGGCGATGGCGGTATTTAGTGGTTATTTAATGTATATTCTAGCCACGGAATTAAAGGAATTGTGTCCCTACTGCATTACTTCGGCTTTGTTCGCTTTAACCTTATTAATTCTTACAATTATCGGTCGCGAATGGGAAGGTTTAGGACAAATTATACTGCCGATGGTTGTAGTGGCAATGATTACTTTTGTGGGAACTTTAGCGGTTTATGCGGGAGTAAATTCCCCGACGGTGGCAGGAGGAAAAGAAGAAATTACCCGGCCAATGACAGCGGCTACACCTCCCTACGGTTGGGAAGTAACCACGGTTTCGGGAAAAGCAGAAATCGCCCTGGCTAAACATTTAAAAGCAATTGGTGCGAAGGAATACGGGGCTTTTTGGTGTCCCCACTGTTACGATCAAAAACAGTTATTTGGTAAGGAAGCGGGAGAAATCCTCAAAAAAGAAGGGGTTTATATCGAATGCGATCCCCAAGGGGTTAATGGTAATCCCCAAGCTTGTCGCGATGCCGGAATTAAAGGTTTCCCCACTTGGATTATTAAGGGTCAAGAATATTCGGGAACCCAAAGATTAGAGAAATTAGCGGAGATTTCTGGTTATACTGGCCCGATGAATTTTAAATATACAGTTCCGGGGCGCAATTAGGAAAATATTGAGGGGTTGAACCTGGTTCAGCCCCGACATTTTATAGTGTTTGTTCTCTAGATAAAGTAGAACTTTAATTTTGTTCTTAGCAATAGAGGGAGATTGAAAGTTGCTAGATTTTGATCAACCTATACCTCAAGAAAAACTTGACATTATTGAGAAAACTAGAGCCAATTTATTTGCTTGGCGAGGTCAGTTTTCACCCCAACTGATAGAGACTATTTTAAGTTTCTATTGCCCATCTAATTCGGTCATCCTCGATCCTTTTGTGGGTAGCGGAACTGTTTTGCTAGAGGCAAGTTATTTATCCCTAGAAGCTTATGGATTTGAGATTAATCCCGCTGCTTATATCATGAGTCATACCTATGAATTTATCAATGATTCTCAAAAAAAAGAAGTTCTTAAAAACCTGAGAAATATCATCGATCAAGAATTTACTTTGAGAATTTTTGAAGTCAGTGACCAAGTAGAAAATTTAGTATATAAATTGCAAAATACTAGGAATATGCTACCGGATCGGTCAAAGGTTTTATTTGATGCTTTGGTAATCATTCTTGATGTATGTAAGAATAAAATTACTCAGGAATTTATTCAGAAAAAATTTTTACATCTTAGCAATATAATTACTAAGCTACCTTACTCTCAAAAGCCGATCAGGGTTGGATTATCTGATGCTCGTTCTCTACCACTAAAAAATAATCAGATAGATTTTGTTGTGACTTCTCCACCCTATATAAATGTTTTTAATTACCATCAAAATTATCGTCAATCTGCTGAAATCTTAGGATGGGATTTACTCAAGATAGCCAAGTCAGAAATTGGCTCTAATAGAGCAAATAGGAGTAATCGTTTCTACACTGTAGTACAATACTGTTTAGATATGGGTGACATTTTAAAGGAACTGGCAAGAGTCAGCAAGCAGCAAGCAAGAATTGTTTTAATTGTAGGACAAGAATCTAACGTTCTTGGCGTACCTTTTTATAATGCTGATATTATTGAAAAAATAGGTGTCAAAGCCAAGCTATTTCAGAAAGTATTAAGACAAAAAAGAAAATTTAAGAATAAATTTGGTAAAGTTATTATAGAGGATATAATTAATTTTATCAACTTAAATAATCAAGTTAGCCAAGAGGTAATAGAACAAATTTCTAGAGAGGTAGCATTCGAGGTATTGGAAAGCAGTAGGCTTTTTGTATCTTCAGAAAACCAGCTATGTTTAGAATCAGCAATTGCCAAAGTCAATAATATTCAAAAAACACCAATTTTAGATAAGAGATTATATATTAATCCTGTTAATATTTGAACATCAACAAAAATACATGAACGAATTTTCCCGTCCTCACTACACAAAACTAACTGCCTGTCTTAACAATCCTCGGTTGCCAGAAGCTGATCGGGAACGTTTAGAAGAAGCTATTATAAAATATCGCCAGTGGATTATCGAGTTAGAATCGATTAATTCTAGTCAAGCAGATGCAGTAGAAAAGCTAGTGTCAGCTACTAACCGATATAAGCGTTTTATCGAACTTGACTTGATTTTTGATAGTTCAGATAACTTTTTGTATAGACAGAAGGGACAGTTAAAATTAGATAATACTATATTAGAAGAATTTTTACCGCAGCTCGTTTTCCGTAGTTTACAAGGAATAGATAACTCTTTTGAATTGGGTCCAAGAAATACCTTCTCTGGACTAAGTTTCCTATCCTCTCTCGGCAATATTGGTCAAGGTGGTCAAGCAAATATTAGAAGCAAAAATCAGGATTTTATACTGGGCAAAAAGTTATATCTAAAGTCATCTTTTGATCCAGAATTTCAAAATTATGAATTGATTGAGTCTCATCTTGGCTATGTTTGTGCAGAGTGCAAAACTAATTTAGATAAAACTATGTTTCAGGAAGCTGTAGCCACAAGTAGAGATTTAAAAATTGCCGTTCCTAACTCTTTATATTTTTTGATTTGCGAATTTCTTGATATGACACCAGTTTCAATAATTTCTACTCAAATTGATGATGTGTTAATTATACGAAAAACTAAGCGTATGACCGCTAATCTTCGACAAGAGTATCGCTCCTCAAAAGCAAGACAGCTGCACAGACAGGAATATGTAGATTTTTTGGATGCTTCTCAATATTATCCCGATGTGTTTCAAAGGATGATCGATAAAATACAAACTCATATTGATAATACAAATCCATCACTGGAAAATGTTTTATATCAAGGATATTTCTAAAAATTTTCTCGACATCAAGTTTAGCTACTTTGATTTATAATAAAGACGTAGATAGGTTGCTAATTATTGCTTATGACTCAGGTAAATCTACAAAAAGCCGCTAATATTCTCGGTGTAACTACCGCAGAAATACTAACATGGCAAAAGAAAAAATTAATCAAAGGTCAGAAAATTAATCAAGTTGATTGGTTATTTGATCTCGAGCAATTAACCAATCTTAAAAATAACCAATCCCCTGGAGAATTGAGAATTTTACAAACTGTTGAGCCAACTAATTACACAGTTATCGAATTATTTGCTGGCTGTGGTGGTATGGCTTTAGGTTTAGAAAATGCGGGACTAAAAACGCAATTACTGGTGGAAATTAATCAAGATTGTGTTAATACTTTAAGACTCAATCGACCGCAATGGAATGTTATAAATCAAGACATAAAAAAGATTGAATTTTCTGATTTTAGAGACAAAATAGATATTGTAGCTGGAGGTTTTCCCTGCCAACCTTTTAGTTATGCTGGGTTAGGGAAAGGATTAGAAGATTTGAGAGGGAGCTTATTTTTTGAATTTGCTCGTTGTTTACAGGAAGTGCAACCTAAAATCGCTATAGCCGAAAATGTTCGAGGATTATTAAGCAATAAAAAAGGAGAACCCCTCCAATTAATGCTGCAAGCTTTACAGGAAATCGGTTATTATGCTGCTTATCAAGTTTTATCGGCTCAATTTCTCGATGTTCCCCAAAAAAGAGAAAGATTAATTATTATCGCCACCCGTCAAGACCTAAATATTAAACCCATTTTTCCCCAATATAAAAACTATACTATTTCTCTGAAAAAAGCTCTAGAGAATTGTCCAAGTTCTCCAGGAGTAGAATATAAAGAAAGAAAAAAAGAGATTATGTCTTTAGTTCCCCCAGGAGGAAATTGGCGGAATTTGCCGATGGATATTCAAAAAGAATATATGAAAAATAGTCTCAAAAATCACGGCGGACGGACAGGATATGCTAAAAGATTATCTTGGGATGAACCAGCTTTAACTATTACCTGTAGTCCGGCACAAACCCAAACAGAGAGATGCCATCCCCAAGAAACTCGTCCTTTGACTGTGAGAGAATATGCACGAGTGCAGTCCTTCCCTGATGATTGGCAATTTACCGGTAATTTAACCTCTCAATATCGACAGATTGGTAACGCAGTTCCCGTGAATATGGCCTATCATCTTGGTGGCTGTTTAATTAATATGTTGCAAGGGGATTATTTCGGGGAAACACAGCCAAAAACCGAACAGTTAAGCATTCCGGGGTTAGAAGTTAATTAATTTTGACTAAAAGTAAATAGTTTTTACCTAATCAGCAACAGCTAGAGAAAAATTAAGTAGCTAGATACAATTAATTACACATATCTAACTACTTCTTGCCTGAGTTCCTATCCTCAGCCAGAAATTGATTTTGTCCGATTTTACTGTCCGGAGTCTGTAGGGTTGATTCATGAATCAACCCTACCCCACTAGAAATTGATTTTGTCCGATTTTACTGTGCGGGGGGAATAACTTCTAAAATCAACCCTACCCCACTAGAAATTGATTTTGTCCGATTTTACTGTGCGGGGGGAATAACCTCTAAAGGAATACTTTCAGTTTCTCCATCTTTAGATGGATTGACATCGGGACTTTTTTCTGCATCTGGAGTTTTTTCCACCGCTTTGGTTTCTGGGGTGGGGGGATTTTCGGGGGGGACTTCTGGACTGGGGTTATTTTCCGGGATGGGAGTGAATTCCACTGGAGTTTCGCTTTCAGGAGACGGGGAAACTTCGGGGGAAGCTTCGATATTACGGGTAGTTTCTGCGGGAGTTGCTTCTATCCGGGGAGATTCTGGGGTAGTTGCGGGGGTAGTTGCGGGGGGAGATTCCGGGGTAGTTGCAGGGGTGTCTTCGCTGATGTTTTGTTCTTCCCGGGGACAGGCTGCCGATTCTAAACCGAGATGACATCGGACTTCCTCCCGTCCCAAAGACACGGCAATTCCCGACACCGACATTAACAAAGCTAGGATGGGTAAGATATTGTTCATAAAATTAGACTTGATTCTACTCCTCGACATCACATTATCTATTTTAGATAGGATCGAATTGATATTGAGAACCCTTTGGCCCTTCATTGCCGCGATTAGCGCGTACGAGGGGAACTTGATTAAAAATGTTAAAATCCGTGGTGCTTCCCTGCAAGGTGATTCCTCGATTTAAAGTTTCGACTGCACTAGCACGGTCAGAACTTTTAGCGATCGCTTCTCCTAATACTTTCATGCTATCGTAGGCGGTAGCAGTACGCCAACTGACGCGACCGCGCCAACTTTTCAGCGCATCTTTGGCAAAAGGATCCGTTGCTTGGAAACTCCAAGGTACTGCTAGAACTAATCCGTCGATGCTATCGGCTCCTTGAATAAGGATATCGGGTGTATAAAGTTCATTTCCGCCTAATAAGAGCATTCCAGACGATTCTTGGGCAATAGCCACGGCTTGATCTATGCGATCGCCGTCTTTACTCAAGGCCAAAAATACCACCTTAGCGCCAGCTTGTCTTGCCTGATCTATGGCGGTTTTAGCGTTAAAATTGGCTTTGGTTGTGTCTATTTCCTTAACTATCTTGCCTCCCGGTTCCTTTATTGCTTTAGCAAAGGAATCCCTTAATTTTTGACTATAGGGACTATCGGAATTATAAAAAAGAACCACTGACGGAGAATTCTCTTGCTGACTAGCATAATTAGCCAAAGTTTTGGCCACTGCTTCCAGATAACTGCCTAAAACTTCCTGAGACTTATCCTTAAGGGGAATGGTTTTCAGGGTTGATTTTCCCGTTTGACTAACACTGGTAGTCAGGGGAGAAAGAATCGCTAATCCTTCTTTTTCGTAACTTTCAATCGCTTTTTGACTAAAAGGATCGATTCCGTGGCCCATAACTGCCAAAACTTGACCGGATTGAATCAGATCATCAGCGATCGCTTTTGATTGTAACCCACCGCCATCATTAGCGATGACTATTTCCAAAGGATTACCCGGATTAGAATTATTAAACTCCTCTTGATACCTGGCCACACCTCGGAGAATTTCCTTGGCGCTGTTGGGGTCGTTAGCGATGGGGACAACAACGGCTATAGTATTCTGATTACCCTTTTGTCTAGCTTTGGCGTTATTGTAATAGATTTTGCCCTCCGGGTCGTTTGCTTGGGGAGTGGCTGCTAGTTGGTAAGCTGCGATCGCATTTGACCAATCTTCCTTTTTAAAGGCCGCTGCGCCTTTTTCTTTGTTAGGAGTGTAATTAAGCAGTATTTTCTCACCTTGGCTAAATAAATCGGGATTTTTAGCCGTATTACTCACAAAAGTTGCCTTAGATTGCCTATCTGGGGTTTTTTCTGGTACAACTTGGGGAGTATCGGGTTTGGGAATCAGCATTTGCAATAGACTCCAACCCCCTAAACCTGCGGTTAAAGCGGTAATTATCAAAGCGAAGGGAAGTAACCAGTTAGATTTTTGGCCGACTCTAGTTGTACCCCCCGGGGACACCACAACCGTGGTTTTAACTGTCGTTGTTACGGGATCCATCGCTTCCCTAGGTAGGCCACAGATAGGACAATCAGGAGTAGTATTTTCGCAGGGTTCATGACCTCCCGCAATCGCTTGCGGATAAGTTTTACCATCTTTAGGGATACCGTCACATTGCCAAGTAGTCATAATCAGTTATCAGTTATCAGTTATCAGTTATCAGTGGGTAAGTTATCAGTTATCAGTTATCAGTTATCAGTTATCAGTGGGTAAGTTATCAGTGGGTAAGTTATCAGATTTGAGTTTTAAGTGAGCAGTATGTGTTAAGTGAGCAGTATTAAATAGCAGTTTCTTGCCATCTTTTCACTGTTTACTGATTACTGTTTACTGTTTACTGGTCACTGTTTACTGATTACTGTTTACTGTTTACTGGTCACTGTTTGAGGACGTTGTCGTAAGCTTTGGAAATAGAGGCCACCGATAAGCAGTAAAAAGAGGATATAAGCAACAATTTGACTGATATAGAGGTTTTGACGATAACCAAACAGGGATTTAAGGAGGAGTACGGGGAAAGTGCGATCGCTTAAAATTTGGGAACCGTCCCAAACTTGAAAACCGAGAAGACAGGAGGAGGGGAGAGAAGGACAGAAATTGCGATAAAAAGGGTCAATTTCACTTAAAAGACTGATTCCTGCGTCGATATGTTTCAAAACACCGATGAGTAATCCCGCAACGATTAAGAGGAGGAAAGTCCCCATAATTTGGAAAAAGAGACGGATATTAATTTTTACTCCCCCCGCAAATAGGAGAGTTCCCAACAAAGTTGCGACACTTAACCCCGCTATCGCACCGAACGTTTGTATCTGCCAATCTTTTTGGAATTGGGCCAGGATAAAGAGAACAGTTTCAAATCCCTCTCGCAAGACAGCGATAAAAACGAGCAGAAAAATCGCTTTTCCTGCCCCATTTTCCGATTTTAAACCCGCTTTTACCGCACTTTCTACCTCAGATTTCAAAGATTTGGCCTGTTGAGTCATCCAAATTAACATCCAACTCAACATCAAGACGGCAATCAGTCCAAAAGTGGCGGCCAGTAATTCCTTGATCATTGGTACGAATGGACTAGGAGAGGCATCCACTTGCAAAAGGATTCCCCCTAGCAAAATACCGACCAAAACACTAGCCACCACTCCCGCACCAATACCACGATACACCCATGAGTTAAGTTGCGATCGACCCGATTTTTGTAAACAAGCGAGGACAATTCCCACCACTAAAGCGGCCTCGAAACCTTCCCGGAGAGTGATAATAAAAGTGGGTAAAGCGGAACTAAGATTCATAAGCTAGTGGATAAACTCTAGCTTTGATCCTAGCTCAAGCAAAATCCCGGAGCATCTTGCGAATTTCCAGATTGTGTAATTCTTCTTGTCCAATCATACCGCGAGCGAATTCTTCTAGGTAAATACTGGCATCTTCAACGGTTTCTAGGAGTGCTTTGTACAAATCAAGGGATTTTTTCTCATGATTGAGGCTCTCACTCAAGATTGCTTTGATATTGTGTTCATAGCTCTCCTCGATGGGTGCAATTTTTAAGCTAGGATGGCCTTCTAAACCGGTGAGAATTTCCCCGACTTGTTGCGCGTGGGTGAGGGACTCCGTGGCCTGGGTCTGGAAAAATTGGACGATGGGGATGCGATGGGGACCTGTCACCATCAGGGAATAGTGGGTGTAACGGACAACTCCCGCTAGTTCAAATTCCATGATTTCGTTCAGTTGTTCGATGGTTTTGTCTCTGTCTAGTTCTCGCATAAGATTCTCAATAATTCGTCTCTAATTGCAATTGTAGCTAATCCAGGCTGGCTAAATAAATCTCAAAACCTTGTTGGCTAATATCTTTAGGCTTTTTTGTCATCAAAAAAGTGCCAGATATTGGAGTGATCGGGGGAAATTTTCGGCACTTTTCCCCTGAAAATGCCTAAAACCCCACACCCCACGACAAACCCTTTCAGCAAACCCTAGGTGCTGAATCGAGGCGATCGAGTCAAAAGGATTTTAGCCGGGGGAATAGCAACTCAAGAGGTCATTAAAGGTTTCATTTTGCCTTAAACCATCGAAAACAAAGTTATTACGCGCTAATTCGCCACATATATCTGGTTCTATGTCTAGAGCTTCGCGTAAACAGTCGATCGCTTTTTGTTGTTGACCGAGGGCGGCATAACAGCAGGCGGCATTATACCACGCATAGCGATCATCTTGATCGATTTTTAACGATTCTTCATAACAGGCGATCGCTTCTGGTAAACGCTGTAATTCCTGTAGGATCACACCCTGTTGATACCAAGACCAGTAATCTTGCGGTCGGATATCGAGGGCGGTACGATAATTAAATAAAGCCTCTTGGGGATTGCCCCAATCCCGGAAAGCGTCGCCGCGACGATACCAGGCCCAATAATCCCGGGGTCGCGCCCCCAGGGCCAGATCATAGGAAGTGATAGCGCGTTCGTAATTTTTCAGCAATCGATAGGCCTCCCCTTGCCGGTAGGCCGCCCAATAGTCCCCCGGACTATGACTTAGGGCCCGTTGAAAACAAGCGATCGCTTTTTGGTAGTCCTTTAATTCTTGTAGATAAACACAACCTTGATCATACCAAGCCCAATAGTTATCATCCTTTACCTGTGCAGCGTTAGCGTAACTTTGAGCCGCTTCTTCATACATTCCCAAGTCTTCTAGTATCATACCCCTTTTGTACCATGCCCAATAATCATCTGGATAATATTCTAAGGCTTTTTCGTAGCTGATTAAGGCTCCAAAATAGTCCATTCTTTCTCTTAAAATATTGCCTTGGTCATACCAGTCCCGATAGGTATCTGGACGGCATTCGAGCGCTCGATAGACAGTGAGTAGATAGGTCATAGTTATTAATCTATAGTAATTAGGTTCGTCAGCTGGAAAAGGCAAGAGGCAAAGGGCAAGAGGCAAAAGTATTTATATTAATTCGTCCCCTCCCCAATCCCTAACAGGCAACCCTTCACTGATTACTGTTTACCGACCACTGCAAAAAAGCTCTGGTGTTCCCTAATATAACCAAGAAACGGCGACCAATTGCGATCGCCATTCCCTGTTATACTTTTAGAACAGATTCAGATCCGTTAAAGCGCCGAGACTGCTAGAGGAGACTAACTTGGCGAATTTGCCGAGAATTCCCGTTTTATAGCGTGGGGGGCGCGGTTGCCAATGGTTACGACGACGGGTTAATTCTTCCTCCGATACATTTAACTGCAAGAGACGCTGACGAGCATCAATAGTGATTTGATCCCCTTCCTCTACTAGGGCAATTGTACCACCCACCGCTGCTTCTGGAGCGACGTGACCGACCACCATGCCATAGGTTCCCCCGGAAAAACGACCATCGGTAATTAATCCCACGGAATCCCCTAAACCGGCGCCGATAATTGCCGAAGTGGGGGCTAACATTTCCCGCATACCCGGTCCGCCTACTGGTCCCTCGTAACGGACAACCACCACATCCCCGGCTTGAATTTTTCCGGCTAAAATTGCCTCTAAACAGGTTTCTTCCGACTCAAACACCCGCGCAGGTCCGGTGATGACCGGAGTTTTCACGCCGCTGATTTTGGCCACGGCCCCCTCCGTGGCCAGATTTCCTTTTAAAATGGCTAAATGACCCTCTTTATAGACAGGATTGCTAAAAGGACGGATAACATCTTGGCCTGAGGGCGGTTGGTCGGGAATATCGGCTAAAATCTCGGCGATAGTCTGACCGCTAATGGTGAGAGCATCCCCGTGTAGTAAACCATTAACCAGGAGAATTTTCATCACTTGGGGAATACCGCCGGCTTTATGCAGATCCACGGTAACGTAACGCCCGGAGGGTTTAAGATCGCAGATAACCGGTACACGCTGGCGGATGGTTTCAAAATCATCGATCGATAATTCTACCCCGATGGTGCGGGAAATGGCTAAAAGGTGCAGCACAGCGTTAGTGGAACCTCCCACCGCCATAATTACCGAAATGGCGTTTTCAAAGGCTTTACGGGTCAAAATTTGGCTAGGGAGAATCTGTTTTCTAACCGCCTCGACCAAAACCTTGGCCGATTCTTCGGTACTATCGGCTTTTTCCGCATCTTCGGCGGCCATGGTCGAGGAATAGGGTAAACTCATCCCCATGGCTTCAAAAATGGAAGACATGGTATTAGCAGTAAACATTCCACCACAGGAACCGGCCCCGGGACAAGCGTTGCGTTCAATTCCGATGAGGTCTTCTTCACTGATTTTACCAGCACTGTACTGTCCCACGGCTTCAAAGGAACTGACCACGGTTAAATCGCAATCTTTGTAGCGCCCCGGTTTAATCGTGCCACCATAGACGAAAATAGCGGGAATATTCATCCGGGCCATGGCAATCATTGCCCCTGGCATATTTTTGTCACAACCCCCGATAGCGAGGACTCCATCGAGACTTTGACCATTACAGACGGTTTCAATGGAATCGGCGATTACTTCCCTAGAAACGAGAGAATATTTCATCCCTTCTGTTCCCATGGAAATCCCGTCACTAATGGTGATAGTCCCGAAAAGTTGCGGCATTCCCCCCGCTAATCTGGTTCCTGCTTCGGCACGCATTGCTAAATCATTAATTCCCATGTTACAGGGGGTAATGGTGCTAAATCCGTTAGCGATGCCGATGATTGGTTTGCTAAAGTCCTCATCCCCAAAACCTACCGCTCTTAACATGGCCCGATTCGGACTGCGTTGGGTACCTTGGGTAACAATGCGACTTCTGTAGTTATCTGCCATAACTTTATCTTTCTCCAATGGCGGCTGACAGGTGCGATCGCGGCTCAAGTTCTCCAATCGCACCTTTATTTATATTTTCTGACTTTTGGCCGCTCTGAGCAGGTTTTAGGACAGCCCATCTCTAAAGAAAATATAAAACTGTGGGATGATTCAGGGTACAACTATAAAATCAGCAATATCGAGAGTTCCTGTTAATCCAGTGATTTCGATAATTGCGTCGGTGGCTGCATTAAATTCTCGACATTGGCTCCTAAAGTCAAATTAACCGAGGCTCGAATGGTATCGATTTCTGTGGTAAGGTTAATTTATCAGTGCGAAATCAGCCGCTATCAGGGTAGGAACAGTCAACAAATTGGCAAATTCAGAGCCACTTCCTAAGCCAGCAGCACTACCATTTTGATTGTAGTAAATACTGCCACTGCTGGTACTGTAAACGATAAAAGCGCTGCTAGTGGCGACTAAATCATCGTCAGCGACGCTGGCAAATTCAGCCGGTTGACTGAATCCATTGCCAATGCTACTTTGTAAAGCGGGAAATATGGCTTTACTTAATACTATTTTATCACTACCCGGAGTGAAATCGCTGATGGCATCGATTCCTAAATTACTACTATTGAAGATAAAATTATCGCTACCATTACCACCGGTGAGTAAATCATCGCCGGAACCACCAATTAAACTATCGTTTCCGTCTTGACCGGTTAATTGATCGTTGCCACCACCACCAGTTAGAGTATTATTAAGGCTATTCCCGGTTAGTCGGTCATTACCGCTATCGGCAATAATATTTTCGATGGTGTTATTTGCCGAAAAAGTCAATTTTAGATTATTAGTGACGGCGGTTTGGGTTGTAGTAACGCCTAAGTTGACTCGTACTGAGGTATTTGTCCCAGTAAAGTCGAGGGTATCGATACCACCAGTGGTAGTTTCTTGGATGGTATCGCTTCCTAAGGAGGTTGAAGCATTGAAACAGTAAATATCGTTACCATTAGCACCAGCGAGGATATTGTTACCGCTATTTCCGGTGATTTTATTGTCACCAGTGTTACCCGTACCATTAATATTATTAGTCCCAATTAGTCTGAGGTTTTCCACATTATTGGGTAAGGTTTTAGTAATGCTGCTTTGTAGGGTGTCAGTAATAATTACCTGTCCAATTGCTTCGTCGGGATTGATGGTAGCATTAACCGCATTTGACAGGGTTACTGTAAAGGCTTCATCAGGTTCATTGAGGTTATCATTGAGGATGGGAATGCTAATAGTAGCGGTGGCAGTATTAGGTGCAATGGTGAGGGTTCCTGTCTGGCTAGTGTAATCTACATTGGCGGTAGCATCAATGGCTGTAGTGGTATAGTTGACAGTAATTTGTTGTGTACTTGGATTATTTACAGTGACGGTGAGGATTGCATTACTATTTTGACCTTCCACCACGGTGATGTCGTTGATGGAGAGTTGGGGGAAATCATCATTGGTAATCGTCCCCGTCACTGCGGTAGTTGTCCCAACTGTATAACCAGTCCCAGAAGCAAGAGTTAAAGCAACAGTTTCATCACTTTCTACTGTAGTATCAGCAGTGGGGTCAACTATTACAGTAGCAGTCGCTGAACCAGCAGCAAAGGTGACACTGGTGGGAATAGAAGTGTAATCGGTTCCATTAGTAGCTGTTCCCCCAACTGTATAGTTAGCGGTTAAGGCGCTGGTAGTAGAACCGGTACGAGTAAAGGTATAGACTAAGTTAGTTGTCCCATCTTCTGTCACACTACTGGGAGAAACCGCAAGAGTAATACTAGGGAAATCATCATTGGTAATCGTCCCCGTCACTGCGGTAGTTGTCCCAACTGTATAACCAGTCCCAGAAGCAAGAGTTAAAGCAACAGTTTCATCACTTTCTACTGTTGTATCAGCAGTGGGGTCAACTGTTACAGTAGCAGTGGATGAACCAGCAGCAAAGGTGACACTGGTGGGAATAGAAGTGTAATCGGTTCCATTAGTAGCTGTCCCCCCAACTGTATAGTTAGCGGTTAAGGCGCTGGTAGTAGAACCAGTACGGGTGAAGGTATAGACTAAGTTAGTTGTCCCGTCTTCATTGACACTACTGGGAGAGACAGCAAGAGTAACAGTTTGTGGATTGGTAAACTCACTCACATCAATAATCTGCAATCCGCCTTCACGCGCAGCTACATAAGCATAACTACCGACTACTTTCACATCAAAAGCATAGTCATAGTTGTTTTGATAATTACCTTTGATAGTGGGATTAGTAGGGTTGCTGATGTCGATGATTTGCAGTCCACCTCCTCCAGCAGCTAGATATGCGTAATTCCCTACTACTTGCACATCAGTAGCCTCGCCGGAACTATAATAATTGCCTTTTAATATGGGGTTGGTGGGATTGCTGATGTCGATGATTTGCAGTCCTGAATCATAATCAGCCAAATATGCGTAATTTCCCACTACTTCCACATCCCTAGCATTACCGGAACTATAATAATTGCCTTTTAATATGGGGTTGGTGGGATTGCTGATGTCGATGATTTGCAGTCCTGAAAAATAATCAGCTATATAAGCATAATTCCCCACTACCTGTACACCATCAGCAAAACCAGAACTATCATCATAACTGCCTTTTAATATGGGGTTGGTGGGATTGCTGATGTCGATGATTTGCAGTAATGAATTCCCATTAGCCAAATATGCGTAATTCCCCACTACTTGCACATCAACGACTGCACTAAAATTGTCATAATTACCGATGAAAGTGGGGTTGGTGGGGTTACTGATGTTGATAATTTGTAGTCCTGAACTCCCATCAGCTAGATATGCGTAATTCCCCACTACTTCCACATCCCAAGCGCCGTCAGTATCATAATTGCCTTTGAAAATGGGGTTACTGGGGTTGCTGATGTCGATGATTTGCAGTCCTGAATCATAATCAGCCAAATATGCGTAATTTCCCACTACTTCCACACCAAAAGCCCATCCAGGAGTATCATATTTGCTGATGAAAGTGGGGATAGGGGGGTTGATATCGTCATTAATTGTTCCCGTCACTGTGGTGGTTGTCCCCACTGTATAACCAGTCCCCGAAGCGAGGGTTAAAGTTACAGTTTCATCCGGGTCAGCTATATTATCTGCTGTCGGGTCAATTGTTACGGTAGTAGTATTAGCATTAGCGGCGAAAGTCACTGTCCCTGTTGTCCCATTAAAACTCGCTGCACCGGTTTGAGTGTAGTCTGTATTAAGGGTAGCTGTCCCCCCAACTGTATAGTTAACTGTCAAAGCATTAGTTGTTACACCGTCGCGGTAGAAGAAGTAAGCTAAGTTGGTTGTCCCATCTTCGGTAACAAGACTAGGAGAAACCTGAAGGGTAACACGGGTATCATCATTGAGAATCGTTCCCGTCACTGGAGTAGTTGTCCCAACTGTATAGTCAGTCCCAGAAGTGAGGGTTAAGCTGACGGTTTCGTCATCTTCAACTGTGGTATCTGCTGTGGGGTCAATTGTTACAGTTGCAGTCGCAGAATTAGCAGCAAAAGTCACTGTTCCTGTTTCATTTGAGTAATTTGGGAAACTGGCTGCACCAGTTTGACTGTAATCTGTGTTAAAGATGGCTGTTTTCCACGAGTCTGTATCATCGACTGTTTTAAAATTGACCGTCAAAGGATTGGTTGTGTCTCCTGTGCGGGTGAAGGTATAAACTAAATTAGTCGTTCCATCTTCAGTAACACTGGTGGTGGAAACTGCTAAGGTGACACTTGGTAAAGGCGATGGGTTATTGAAGTCACTGACATCAATAATCTTCAATCCGCCTGCACCAGTAGCCACATAAGCGTAGTTGCCTACTATTTGCACACCAGCAGAGTAGCCAGAAGTACCAGAATCCACAAGAGTGGGAGCGGCTGGATTGCTGATGTCGATGATTTGCAGTCCTGACTCATCAGCTACATAAGCATAGTTGCCTACTATTTGCACATCAGAAGCAAAGCCAGGAGTATCATAATTACTCACAAAAGTGGGAGCGGCTGGGTTGCTGATATCGATGATGTGCAGTCCTGAAGTCCCATTAGCCACATAAGCGTAGTTACCGACTATTTCCACATCACCACCGTCAAAAAAATTATAATAATTACCCTTAAGAGTAGGCGTTGTCGGATTACTAATGTCGATGATTTGCAGTCCACTCCCTGCAACAGCCACATAAGCGTAGTTGCCTACTATTTCCACATCAGTAGTAGAGCCAGAAGTATAATAATAACGGACAAAAGTGGGAGCGGCTGGGTTGCTGATATCGATGATTGTCAGTCCTGTATAATAATAACTAGCCACATAAGCGTAGTTACCGACTATTTGCACACCCCTAGTACCGCCAAAAGTATCATAATTACCCACAAAAGTGGGAGCGGCTGGGTTGCTGATGTCGATGATTTGTAGTCCACCCCCTCCATCAGCCACATAAGCGTAGTTGCCGACTATTTCCACATCCTCAGCATTGCCATAAGTATCATAATTACCCACAAGAGTGGGAGCGGCTGGGTTGAAAATCTCGAAGATTTGCAGTCCTGACCAATAATCGGCTACATAAGCATAGTTACCGACTATTTCCACATCATAAGGAAGGTCAGAAGTATAATCAATATCCACAAAAGTGGGAGCGGCTGGGTTGCTAATGTCGATGATTAGCAACCCTCCATCAGCCACATAAGCGTAGTTGCCTACTATTTCCACATCATAAGAATTGGCAGAAGTATCATAATTACTGACAAAGGTGGGAGTATCTGGGTTACTGATATCGATGATTGTCAGTCCTGAATACAAATCAGCTACATAAGCATAGCTACCGACTATTTGTACATCTTGACCATCGGAAATATCGTAATTCCCCTTGAAAATCGGGTCACTGGGATTACTAATATCAATGATTTCTAGTGTATCCCCCACCGCGTAGGCGTAGTTACCTACTACTGTCACCGCATTGGCAAAGCTTAAACGATCCCACTTCCCAACTAAAGAAAGAGCAAATACTCCCTCATAAGTCGCTAAAGTCCCCCCATCAAACGCCAAGGAAATATTCAAATCTTGCTCACTTTCAGCGCGAGAAACTATTACCTCTAACTCCCAATTTCCTCCCCCTCGACTACTTCCCGTAGGAGTCGCTGAAGCCATCACCGTCGCACCTGTCAACTGATGCAACTTCTCAATAAATTCTTCTCCTGCATCTCCCGCCGCGACCTGACAACCGTACAGTAGAATATGATGAACATTTGCCCAATTCTGTAACTGTTGGCGGTAATCGTAAATATTTGTTAAATTAAGTTGACAATTCCCCAAATATAAGCATCCAGGCGCACCATGAGAGACGAGGTGAATCGTGGTAATCTGGGGATTTTGTTGTAAAAAAGCGGATATTTGTTCGATTCCGTCTTCCTTGGCAGAGAGAATAACGGTGGCGACTTCTGGAATTACCCCAGCTTGGAGACTTTGATAATCGGTAACACCAGCATCGAGGAAAACTACGGACTGGTTGAGATTGGTTTGGCGAGACATAATACAAGGGTTCCTGGTGAGTGGTGTAGGGTGGGCATTGCCCACAAGCTGCTTTAATATTATTTATTCAGCCGAGTCAGCCTGTTTTCCGCAACCGCAGCCAGTCTAGGTTAGGCTTGAAGACTGTCAAACCATCAATTAATCGTTTCTACCATTTTGAGAGCGTTTTTTTCTACCGTCAATAGAATATAAAATATGCTTATTTTTTTTTTTTTTTTTTTCATCAGGTTTATTCATGAATCAGAGAAAATCAAATTAAATTCGGTGCGGTTAAACCCTGATTTCTTGTATTATCCACCTGATTAACTTGAACCAAGCCATCAGATTGAGCAAAATCGAATAAAATATCGTCAACAGCAGGAAGAATCGGCAACAGGGGAGAAGTCATGACATTGACAGCAAAAGTTTATTGCTAACAGTTTTAGCTCAACAATCCCCAATCTTTCAAGGGTGCTGTAACAGAAATTAACATTGATCGGGAAAACTGTATTTCTAAATCATCAGTTTTTCTGAATATTGTCTCTCAATTCCCCCCTCACAACTTAATCTAATTCATTTGCAGTTTGCAAAACCTCCTCATAAAGTTGATGACTGATGCGAAAATTTGCTTGGCTAATTAGAGACTCCATTATCGGTTTAACCTTAGAAACTAATCCTCTATTTTTAGCAATTAAAAGAACTCCTAGAATACCCGTAATTGACAGCCCCAAACGCACAGCCTCCCTCCGTCCAAGACGTTCATCAATTAACAATTCATCCGCCTTTAATTCCAAAGCAAGAGCGATTGCTTCTGCTTCGCCAAGATCTAAATTATATTCATTCCTCAAACAAGCCACAAGTTCTAAATTAGTGGCTTGTTGAACCTGTATCCATTCCAGAGAAAGCGTCGCTTTAATGCGGATATCTTCCTCAGTTAAATTGGCCAATTCATTGGCAACTGCTTGGGGAATAATAACATTAGTATAAATATCTTTTAAGATTGACAGATAACCAACAAGAGCAAGACTGCTGAGAGGAGAAGTATCGCTAATAATGATCATAGCCAACCTTTGTTTTTTAAATGCTTAATATCTTCCTGAAACTCAGCAACATCATAATGAATACAAATTCCTCTTTCAGAAAGCATCCGTTGAAACTTGATTTGATTAATACCTAATAACTCACTTGCTTTTCCCAAGCTAATCTTATCTTGTTGAAATAACATAATAACAATCTCTTTTAACAGTTCATCCTCTGATAAACCACTTGCTTTAATCACTTCTTGGGAAATAACTAGACTCATATTTTCTTCGTATTTTGACAAGAATTATACAAATGTTATCCTATTTTTCGCCGCCTGTCAAGGTGAATTGGTGAGTAATTCCCACCCTACGGTAAGAAGCATTGTCTTTGACCTCACTTCAATCAACAAGCTATAATGACAATTTTAGCGGGTCATTGTGAGGGGGATACTTCCCGCGTTAACTTTTCTCTTTCAGCCAAAACCACCCGAAGCAATCTCACCGCTTGTGATGGCGAAGATGCGATCGCTAACGTCAAAGCTAGGCAGTTAAAGTATTTAACCAATTGATTAAATCTTCAACCGTAGAGAAGTCGAATAAAGCTTCTCCTAATGCTTCGACATCATCAATACTTAACTGCATGATTTTAGTTTCTAATGCAGGATTAATCTCCCCTAACTTGCGTTTAAGTTGGCGAATAATAAACGTCTTTTCGCGTTCGATACCTCGTTCGATACCTTGTTCAATACCCCGTTCGATACCTTGTTCGATACCTTGTTCGATACCTTGTTCAATACCTTGACGCATCCAACTGGTGGTAATTTGCATAACTCCCTCCTGTACGGGTTGACTAAATGTGCTAATCTCTTCTTGAAATTGTATCTCTTCGGCAGGATTTAGATTGAGATAAGTATCAATAAATCCAGAAATTAATTGCATTCTCGCTGCATCTAACCTTAAAGTGATTAACAAGCGCAGACATTCCGCTTTAACCTTGGCTCGCTCTTTGTCGGCAATGTTCATCTTCGCCATCAAAGCCGAAGCAACCGGATTCGGCTGATTGAGAAAATCTCGCCAATTTAATCGATTTAACTGCACTACCTGATAGTTAAATTCTAAGACTTTAAAATCGGGAAAATCGACCACATATTGACTAATTGCTTCTTTTTTTGGCTGGGAGTAAGAAAAAATTACAATGGGATAAATCGGTAAGACAAATTTCTCATGAAAGCGAGCAAAATAAGTAAACATTCGCCGGTTAAACCACTGGCGGGAACTTTGCTGCGCCTCCAGATGAATCAGAAAGAAAGATTCTTTTCCTCGAAACTTAACCTGTGCGACTAAATCGCTTTCATGCTTTTCTCCTTCCGTGACATCGGTAAATACTTCTTTGTCTAAAAAAGTAATCGAGTCCCTATCTAAATAATCCATTACTTGAGGAAAAAATAACTCGATAAATTCGACAAAAAAGGTGGAGATTAACTCCTTAAATAAGCGATCATGGTCAATATTATTAGTCATGTAATATCATCTTAACTAATCTCAGCGGTGAATGACTACCAGAAAATAATAACTTTTTGATTCTAACAAGTTTAAGGTTACTTGACAAGACGATCCAGAAAACGGGTTTCTTCAAGAAACCCGTTTTCTATTCTGAGAATATCCTCTCGTTGATAACCCTGTTCGTACAACCGTTTAGTTAATGTTAGTTTCGCTTCTTTGTGGGGGAGATGGGAGAATAAATAAAGGCAATCTCAATCTCCTGACTCCTGAATACTGACTCCTGATAACTGATAACTGATTACTGATAACTGATAACTGATAACTGAAAAGTTCCGCTAATCTTTAGATAAATTGCCGGAAACATACCAAGTAAAACCACCGCCGATAACTGCCATAACTGCTAAAGCTAATAGTACTGGTCGGAGTCCGAATTGAGTTTCGGCGATACCCGCAACAGCTAAGGGTAAAGAGAGGGCAATATTAACGGCATTATTTTCTAAACCAAAGACTTTACCGCGCATTTCGGGGGGTGTATCTGCCTGTAGGGTAGTTTGCATGGGAACCCCGACTAAAGCGGCAAAAATCCCTAATAAAGCGGTCATAGCGAAGGCTAAAATTAAACTCTTTGTGGCTAGAGATAAACCGATTAAAGCTGCCGCCATACCCAGGGAACCCCAGAGACTTAATTGGGTGTGGGAGAATTTTTGGCCCCAATAACCCAAAGTAATCGCACTAACTGCCATTCCTGCACCACAGGAGGCTAATAAAAAGCCGAATTGAGAAGCTTTTAACCCGGGTAGTTTTTCGGCCATACTGACGGCTAATACCGATAGAGCAGCAAAAATACAGAATAAGATGACTAATTGAATCAGAGCGTTACGAACTTTATGATTTTTGTTGAGGTAACGAATGCCGTCGCGGATATCTTCCCAAACATGGGGCTGTTCTGCGGTAGGAATAACATATTTTTCGTTAGTTCGCAGGATAATTAGAATTAAACCGGCAATTATATAAAAAGCACCGACAATCATCACTTTGCCAATATCAAATTGTCCGGCTCTCGTGCCAAAAATGCTATCGGCAAAAGCTAATACTGGTTCACCGATGGCAAAACCGATAATTAATACCGCCATGGTGGTTAAAGTGTTGAGGGAATTAGCCGGTAGAAGATGACGACGTTTTACCACTAATGGCAGGGTAGATTGTTCGGCAGGGGCAAAAAATTGGGTTAAGGTGGAGACAAGAAAAGTAATGACTAACAACAGGAAAAAACCGAAGGGTAAATTAAATTCTCCTTGTAGCCGGTAATGCCAATTTCTTAAACCTTCCGGCAGCCAACCGAGGGGAACGGCTAAAGTTTGCCCGCGCACTAACCATAATAATAGGGGAATGACGAGGACAAAGGCCCCCCGTAAAAGGTTAGAAATAACTAAAACTTGTTTTTTTAACCATCTATCAACATATACACCCGCCACCGAACCCACTAACACCGCCGGAATTGTATTAGCAATCATTATCGCCGATACCCAGCCACTAATCGACTGATCGGCTTCTTGGTAATGGGTGGCAATTAGGGATATCATCAGGACTAAATAGAATTTATCCGCTAATTGGGAAAAAATTCCCCCCGCCCAGAGAATGAGAAAGCGCGGGTTTTTTAGCACTGGGGCAAAACCCTGACTAGGATGGGATTTGGGCGCACGTTTAGGCAAGCGGTTCATGGTTTCTGCGTCGGATTGCCTCGGTGAGGAATCGGAAGAATTAAAAACAGGAGTGGAGGAGGAGCTAGACGTAGCGTCGTCAGTTTCTGAGTCAAACAGTTGCATTATGATGATTTTTGCTATCTGTTTAAAATTCTAAGGGAGATAAACCCTCAACTAATGCCGAGGAGCGAAAAGTTTTTCCCAGATGATATTGAGTATAGCGGCGCAGCAGGCGATCGAGGTTAATCCATGCTAGTTCTGAGGTCAGGTTTTCTGGTGGGGGAAAATCTGTTTTTCCTAGGCATTGCAGTAATTGCAGTTCTTGCCGCGTCAGTTTACTATCGATTTTGGGCGGGTTGATTGTTTCTGTGAGGGCAGCTAGATCTATTATTCCCCCTGCCTCAAAACTAAATCCTAGGCAATTTTCCCCAACTAAAGCTTTTCCCGTCAACAGGCAGTTATGGACTTGCGGCACTAAGCCGGCAATTATTAAGAAATGAAAAATTGCTTGACAAAGATAGGGAAGTATGTATTGATTCTCGTCGAGGACTTCAATTCTGGCCAGATGGCTGCAGATTAATTCGTATAATTCCCTCTGGGGTTGTTCGCTCAGTGCGATCGCCAAAACCAGTTCGCAGAGGTATTGGCTAACGGTGAGTTTGGCGAGATTTTGACTTAATTTGGGATAAGATTCGATAGTTTCGGCTTGAACGACCTTATCTAGGGATTTTCCTGCGACTATTAACAGATTATTGACCACAAATAGTTCACTTCTACCCCGGAGGGAAGATTTATACTTGCGCGCACCAGGGGCAATGGCTCTAATTAAACCATATTCGGCGGTCAAAATAGTTAAGATGCGATCGGCTTCTCCGAAGGCCATTCCTTGCAGATTGATTCCAGTAGCTTGATAGGTACGAGACATCATTTAATAATTAACTAGGGTCTGCGGCAAAAAGTTTTTCGTGGGGACAGGGTGTGGGGTGTGGGGTGTGGGGTGTAGGGTTTTACCGATTTTGAGGGGGTCAATTACCTAATTTTCAGGGAAAAAGTCCAGGAAATTTCCCCCCGATCACTCCCATATCTGGTACTTTTTGATTGACAAAAGGTCTAAAAGTCTTACCCAACAAGGTTTTTAGATTTTTTCAGCAAACCCTAGCTAATTGTCTCCCCAAAAAGACTTGAGCTAATCACCAGGCAAAAGGGAAACTATGGAGGTTAGCGGACTCGAACCGCTGACATCCTGCTTGCAAAGCAGGCGCTCTACCAACTGAGCTAAACCCCCGATCTGGTTTTTGAGACACTCTCGTTATTATAACCTATAGTGAAAAATATTACAAGTTAATTTTTCCCTTGCCTGCCATGTCTTATCTAGTCGCCACTTTTTACCAGTTTGTGGCTTTGTCAGATTATCGTCAAAAACAGCCAGAAATACAAAAATACTGCCAAGAAAGAGGAATTAAAGGAACTATTCTTCTGGCAGCCGAGGGGATTAATGCAACGATCGCAGGAAACCGTCAAGCGATCGCGGAGGTGATTAGTTGGTTAAAAACCGATACTCGTTTAGCTAATCTAGAGGTGAAAGAGTCTGTTTGTGATTATTTGCCCTTTCAACGCTTAAAAATTCGCTTAAAACAGGAAATTGTCACTTTTGGTCAACCCAAGGCTAATCCTCTCGAAAAAACAGGAATTCATCTCAAAACTGAACAGTGGAACCAATTACTGAAAGAGCCGGACGTGGTAGTTATCGATACTCGTAATAATTATGAAGTGGCGATCGGTACTTTTGCGGGAGCGCTTAACCCGGAAATCCGGCATTTTCGCCAATTTCCCGAGTATATTCAGGAAAATTTTGATAGTATTAACAATAAGAAAATAGCTCTTTTTTGTACGGGGGGAATTCGCTGTGAAAAGGCGGCAGCTTTTTTATTAAATCAAGGCTTTTCTCAAGTTTATCAGCTAGAGGGAGGTATTTTGAAATACTTAGAAGAAGTTAGTCCCGATCAGAGTCTTTGGCAAGGAGAATGTTTTGTTTTCGATCAAAGAGTGGCACTAACAGCTAATTTAGAGGTAGGACATTATGAAATGTGTCCCGCTTGTGGTCATCCCATCGATGAAAAAGATAAACAATCCCCCAGTTACCGAGCAGGAATATCTTGTCCCTATTGTAGTTAATTTTATCCTATCGTACCGCTCTCATCTCCCTACTTTTCTAGGTTCTGGTTACTTTTTTTTGCGGATTTGTGTACCGGAAATCATGTCATGAAGGGCGCGTTTTTTCTTTGTCCAGGCTGCCAGTAAAAAGCCCAAATATAAGGGAGCAGTGGAGAGAAATTTTAGTAAGTAGCGGCGATTGGCTCTCGCAAAAGATATGCGTCGGCCTTGGCTATCGGTGACGAATAAATCAAAAAACATTTTACCAATAGTGGCTTTAAAAAGATATTCTAAGAAAACATAATATAACCATTTAATCACTATTCCTAAACCAAGAGCAGTCAGGATGGCAATATGTTCGTGAGTAAAGTTAATTTTGGCTTGAATATTATAGATAATTGCCGCTATAAATAAAGCAAACCCGATAATTGTTGTTCCAACTGCACTTAATCCTGCCGCATAGTAAACCCAGATTTCTTTGGGAATATCAAAATCAAGATTTAAGTTTTTAAAAGTTGACCATTGTTGTAAGCGAAAACAGATATAACCACCTAATAAAGCGGCGATAATAAGAACGATAAAAGAATCAATTAAAGAAGCTTTTAAACGGAGCCAAAACCCAGCATAACTGGGAGAAATTGCAGCGATTAAAGAAATAAGTGCAGGATTGGGAATAGGAATAATTCTAGGTTTTTCAGGAGCAGAATTTTTAGTTTTTTTAGTTTGATGGGGATTGGCTTTAATATCGGTAATGATTTTTAGCAAAGTTTTGGTATCTTTAGGTCGATCAATAGGTTTTTCTGCCATTAAATTATCGATAAAATCTGCTAATCGAGAAGGGATATTTGGGGCATATTTACGCCAATTAAATTCGTTGGTATTGATATTATAAATTTTCGGGTCACTGGGTTCTTTACCGGTTAACAAAAAGACGAAAGTTTTGCCCAAAGCATAAAAGTCTGATTGGGGGACAGAGTGACCGAGAGATTGTTCGGGAGGAGCATATCCGGGGGTATAAATTCCCGTATTTTTACCTCCTGCTAGGACGGTTTTAGTGACTTGTCGCGCTGCCCCAAAATCAATTAAAACTAATTGACCATCGGGTTTTAAGATAATATTAGAGGGTTTGATGTCGCGATGATAGAATTTATGTTTATGAACTTCGTGGAGAATATTAGCTAACTGAGTTAACCAATCCAAAGCGAGATGATAATCAATCGGTTTAAATCCTCTTTGTTTTTGATATTCTTCTAAGTCAATACCAGCAATTTTCTCCATGACTAAACAGTGTAAAGCAGTTTGACTCTCCCGGGGATGATAAATAAAATAGTTTTCTCCTTTGGGAATACCGGGGTGATTTAATTGTTTTAAAAGATTGGCTTCCTGTTGAAATAAATCAATAGCTTTGCTGGAATCGTAGGTAAGAACTTTTAATACTTTGGGTATTTTACGTTCATCTATCACTTCATAGGTATTACCAAATCCACCTTTGGCACTCAATAAATTTGTGACTCGATATTTACCATTTAAAAGCAAGTCGGAACCACAGGATTGACAGTAACGACTCTCCTTGATACTTTTCGGTTTAGGACAATGAGGATTAATGCAAAAACTCATGGATTTTATTGGTAGAGTACAAAATAAACTTGATGATTAAAATATCCACTGATATATTTAAGGTTTATTGCCAAGAAAAAAGCCGCGCAATCCCAAAGTGACCACGGCACTTAAAAAAGCCACAACCATGGGGATAATCAGAGATTTAAACCCTTTCAAGTCAGCAATATCTTTAACTAGGATTGCATAACTATCCTCGACTTTTTCCAGTCGTTTATCCATCGCTTCGACTTTCTGATCAAGAGTTTTAATATCTCCTTTGATTTCTGTGACTTCCACCTTTAAATCATTAACATCTTTTTGGAGAGTGTCAAATTTTTGATTAACATCTTTTTGGAGACTGTCAAATTTGTGATCCATATCTCTTTGGAGATTGTCGATTTTCTGATTAACATCTCTTTGGAGGGTGTCGATTTTACTCTCGATCCTTGTCAGGACAGATTCGAGAGAATAGGTAACGGTTTCGCTAGTTTGTGTCATAATTAAAAACCTCTTGCAAATAACTACTTTCTTGACATAAAAAATTAAGGTTTGTTGCCAAGAAAAAAGCCGTGCAATCCTAAAGTGACCACAGCACTTAAAAAAGCCACAACCATCGGGATAATCAGGGATTTAAACCCTTTTAAGTCAGCAATATCTTTAACTAGGATTGCATAACTATCCTCGACTTTTTCCAGTCGTTTATCGATACCTGCGACTTTTTCAGTCAGAGTTTTAATCTCTCCCTTTATTTCTGTGGGTTCCACTTTTAAATCATTAACATCTTTTTGGAGAGTGTCAAATTTTTGATCCACATCTTTTTGGAAGGTTTCAAATTTTTGATTAACATCTCTCTGGAAGGAATCTATTTTCTGATCCACATCTCTGTGGAAAGAGTCGATTTTCTGATCTACATCCCTCTGGAGAGTATCAAATTTTTGATTAACATCCCTTTGAAAATTGTCGATTTTACCCTCGATCCTTGTCAGGACGGATTCCAGCGAATAGGTAACGGTTTCACCAGTTTGAGTCATCGGTTAAAATCCTTAGCTACAAGTCGATCGCTAATTGCCTACTCTCATCTTAACCAAATTCTTAAATATTACTGAAATCGTCTAAAACTGACTGAAAGTGTTGGCTAATTTATCAGCAATTCCCTCGATCCAAATTTCATCTTGTTTAGTATAACTGCGCGGCGCATTTGCCGCCAAAATTAACACCCCTTCCTTACCGATGGGTTGACAGATTAAGCCTTGGGTGTTTTCTGGCAAATAGTCAAACTCGATTTTAGCGGGATATAAATTTAAATTAACTAAATAAACGGCTTTACCGGTTTCTAAAACTCTTTTGATAATATTACTAACTTTAACTTCAGAATTCTGGCTTAAGATACCGCGACGTAATAAAACCTGTCCCTGATAATAAACGATCAGAGATTTTGTGGCGGTGTTAGTTAAAAGTAAATGGGAAGCCCAGGCAAGCTCAATTTTAACCGGTTCTGGCAAATCTGGGGCAAATTCCAGGCCTTCGCGCCCGATTAATTCCACAGCATCCGGTAAGCGGGGTTGAACTCTTTGCCAGATTAAACCCACCAAAATTAAAACCCCACTCAAAATCACTCCCATCACATCGGAACGCGCTTGCGATGGGGTTAAATCGGCAGTGGCAAAACGATTAAACATTAATACCGTACCCCCGACGATGCCGGCGAACAGGGGTAACAGTCTTAAAATACGATCGGGATCAGCTGGTGCCATAGCTGAGAACTATTCCTCGTCTGGTTCTAGAATACGTTGAAAAAGATAGCCTGTACCTCTAGCGGTGAGAATTAACTCAGGATTGCTGGGATCATCCTCTAATTTGGCTCGTAAACGGGAAATATGTACATCTACCACCCGCGTATCCACATGACGTTCGGGGGTATAACCCCAAACTTCCTGAAGGATTTCCGAGCGCGAAAAAGCTTCTCCCGATCGACTGACCAATAATTCTAGTAAACTAAATTCCATACCGGTCAGACGGATGCGTTCATCTCCCTTATAAACTTGGCGTTTATTGGTATCGATTTTAATTGAACCGATATGAATCACACCGGAACTAGGAATCCCTGGAGCGCCATTTTTCTCTACCCGACGCAACACCGAACGAATCCGCGCCTCGAGTTCTTTGGGAGAAAAAGGTTTAACTACATAGTCATCCGCCCCCAATTCTAGCCCAGTAATTCGATCAGCCACATCCCCCAAAGCGGTTAACATAATGATAGGAATATCCGATTCTTTGCGGAGTTCCTGACAGACACCGTAACCGTCTAATTTCGGCATCATCACATCCAAAACCACTAAATCGGGTTCGGCGGTGCGGAAGGTTTCTAAAGCTTCCTCGCCGTCGGCGGCGGTGACGACTTCATAACCAATCATCGACAAACGAGTCTCTAAGATACGACGGATGCTGGCTTCATCATCAACAACGAGAATTTTTTCCTTCTGGTTCTCCAACTGAATTAACACTCCTTAGTTAAATAGTGTGATGAATTTTAAAGTTAAATAACGAGCGTTCCTGTTTATAGAATATCCCTTTGCCGTTATCATTAAGCCTAAATTTCCTATTTTATTTCTTTTATGGCAATTATCAATAACTTTATGGTCTTCCTCCCCCTATATCATACTTAATTAAATTTGACAAGAGAATTGATCCCCAAACCGCTTTTCTTCAACTTTTCTTAAAAAACATGGCGAAATCGCGAACAATATATATCTGTAGTGCTTGTGGGGCGGAATCTCCCCAATGGTTAGGAAAATGCCCCAGTTGTGACACCTACGGGACGCTAGAAGAACAAGTGGTGGCTGGTGGCAATAATCCGGCGGTAAATCGCCCAGGATGGCAAAATAGTCGCCCAAATAACGGCAAAGGGGAACGCAACCCCCAACCGCGCATCTCGGTTCGCTTCTCGGAAATTACCCAGTATGAACAGGAACGTTTTCCCTCTGGTTACGGGGAATTCGATCGCGTTCTCGGTGGCGGCATCGTCCCGGGTTCTCTTGTACTAATCGGCGGCGATCCGGGCATCGGCAAATCGACGCTTTTACTGCAAGTTACCAACCAACTCGCCCAAAGATTACCGCGCATCCTCTACGTTTCCGCCGAAGAATCGGGACAACAGATTAAACTGCGGGCTGCCCGTTTGGGGGTGGGAGTGGTTGCCGTGGAGTCGGAAAATAATGGCAATGGCAAGGAGAAAAAAGCCTCTGAATCAACCGCAGAACTCGATAATCATCTCTATGTTCTGCCAGAAACCGATTTAGAGGAAATTTTGCGAGAATTAGAATCTTTACGCCCACAGGTGGCGGTAATTGACAGTATTCAAACTCTTTATTTTGGGGCCTTAACTTCCGCACCGGGATCTGTCGCCCAAGTTCGCGAATGTACCTCCGCCTTGATGCAGGTGGCAAAACGGGAGAATATTACTTTATTAATTGTCGGTCATGTGACTAAAGAAGGGGCGATCGCTGGTCCGCGAGTTTTGGAACATTTGGTCGATACGGTGTTATATTTTGAAGGCGATCGCTATGCCTCCCATCGTCTCTTAAGATCCGTGAAAAACCGTTTTGGGGCAACCCATGAGATCGGTATTTTCGAGATGGTGGACCACGGTTTGGTGGAAGTGGAAAACCCCTCAGAATTATTTTTAGGCAATCGCGACGAATTTTCCCCGGGTACGGCGACGGTGGTAGCCTGTGAAGGTACACGCCCGATTGTGGTGGAGTTACAGGCATTAGTTAGCCCCACCAGCTACGCTTCCCCCCGAAGATCGACCACGGGCATAGAATACAACCGATTACAGCAAATTCTCGCCGTTTTAGAAAAGCGCGTCGGCATTCCTTTATCGAAATTAGATGCCTATGTTGCCTCCGCAGGAGGGTTGGGAGTGGAAGAACCGGCGGCGGATCTGGGAGTTGCGATCGCTGTTGTCGCCAGTTTTCGCGATCGAGTCGTCGATCCGCGCACAGTCTTAATCGGGGAAGTGGGATTAGGCGGACAAGTGCGCTTAGTGTCGCAAATGGAACTAAGATTAAAAGAAGCGGCTAAATTGGGCTTTAAACGGGCAATTGTCCCTAGAGGTCAAGTTTATCCCGAAGATGTGGGCTTAGAAATTGTTCCAGTCGGCAAGGTAATCGAGGCAATTGTCGCCGCAATCCCCCCCCAGCAGCGCTTTGGGGAAGATATAGAAGACGAGGAAGGGGAAGGGCAAGAATAACGGTACAATGCTAAAAAAGATTAAATTACTTGGGAGATTTTCACCATGTCTGTGTTAGCTGTTGCTGCTTTGGCGGGTTATCTGATCGTTTTTACCGGAATTGCCCTCGGTCTCTTTTTCGGTCTGCGCGCCGCTAAAATTATCTAGTATATAAACAGTAAAAAAGCTTTAGTGATCGGTTTAACTGGTCACTATTGCCAATTCTAGGGGAGATAAAAAATGACTGTTATTCTAGACTTAAAAACTCTCTACGAAATTGATGATTCTCTCTGGTTAGAAGAAACTATCGAACTGCTCAAGGCTAAAAATTTTGAAGCGCTAGACTTAGAAAACTTGATCGAGGAGTTAGAAGACTTGGGAAACGAGAAAAAGTTTCGTGTTGCTAGTTTTTTACAGCAAATTATTAGACATTGTTTATTATTACAATTTTGGACAAGTGAAAGAGAATATAATCAGGCTCATTGGCGTTCAGAAATTATCAATTTTAAAGATGAACTTAATACTTATTTGACGACTAATTTAAGAAATTATCTAGAACATAATTTGGCAACTATTTATGAAAAAGCCCTTCGCTATCTTCGTCAAAAAACCGATAATAAAGTCAACTTTCCTGATACTTGTCCCTACAGTTTAGAAGAACTGCTCGCTCCTAATTGGCTACCACCTTACAAATAAAGGAGATAAAAAATGACTGTTATTCCCGACTTAAAAACTCTCTACGAAATTGATGATTCTCTCTGG